>JAUHZH010000024.1 GCA_030426065.1 Gammaproteobacteria bacterium | reverse complement strand
CTAAAGTTCCGATATGGCCAGGTTGACTTAAGGGGATGATGATTTCTTCGCTGAATTCATCGCTTTGCGCCATGGCCATTGAGGTGCACAACACCCAAGCCACTAAAACGGTTATTGGTTTCATAAATATACTCCTTATTTAATCTTAATGTCGCCATTAAGGGTTTTGAATGTATAGGTGGGGCCGCCTTCGCCCAACTGAATGGGATGGTTGGCTGATATCCTATATTTGTTGCCATGTTTGTTGCCTTCTTTTGCCGTTGTGATTTCAACTTCAGACGGTAAATTTTGATATTCATATTTGCTGTACATGCTGCCATTCATGGTTTCATAAACCACTTTTGCATTGGGTGGTTGTGCAAAGGTCACAGACAAGTCACCATTGATGGATTCGAACACAGAGTCGAGCAAAGGGTTTTTGGAATAGCGGATGTTGATGTCTTTGTTGATGGCATTGACATGGGTTTTGCCAGACACATCGAGCATCTCAATGGCACCGTTGATGTTGCTGATATTGAGGTTGTCTGCTTGTACGTTCTTGATGTTGATGTCGCCACCATTGATGGCTGACACTTCGATGCTGGCTTGCTTGGGGATGCGCAGCTGCATGTTCATGTGGTATTGGTAGGGCTTTTTTTCAGTGTATTTCACTGAGCAATCATGTCGGTGAACACAGGTGTCACTGTGCCAAACATCTCCTGTTTCAGGCTCATAATGAGTGAAAGGAGAATCTAAATAGACAAAGGTTCCTTTGTCATTCTGTATGGCTTTGATGCCTATTTCATCCAGGCCCATTTGAACGTCACTGGCATTGGCTGCCCACACTTTGTTTAGCGCAGCAATTTCAATGACATCACCGTCATGACCCACCACTTCAATTGATCCATAGACATTAAAAACTGTGATTTCACTGTTCGGTGCCCAGGTCAATTGTTGTTCTATGGATTCAGTGTCACTCAGTTTGTATTTGCTTTGTGACCCGGCCCAACCGGAAGTCACCGCCAAAAAGGTGGCTGCGGTTAAGAAGATTTTTGTTGCTTGTTGCTTGTTCATTTCATGTCCTCTGGTTAAATCAGTTCATTGATCGTTTGGTTAAGTTGTTGCTTCACTTCTTCCATCACATCAGGTTTTTCAATCAGCTCTTTGATGGGGGTAACGGCTGCTTTTTCTTTCAAGGCCAACATCAACTGACTCAGGGCCACTTGTAAGGTGGGTGATTGTTGTTGGGTGATGGCATTCAACAAGCCAATTCTGACCTGCTCTTTGTCACTGTGGTTGGCCAAAACCTCCAAGGCTTCCAAGCGTACATTGACGTTGTCGTCTTGAACCAAAGTGTTCAACAAAGCATCAAAAACGGGGTCATCAGGCGCTTCATTCATGCCTGCCAATTGAATCGCCATGATGCGCTTATTGGCTGAAGGCATTTCCAACATGGAAAGCACAGCCAGGGCTTGGATTTGTTGTTGTTGGCTTTGGATGCGAAAAGTCTCGAGGTCATCTTGCTGTTGAAGCAAGTGACCATAGTGGCCCACAAAAACACCGGCTGTGACCAACCCCGCTCCATAGGCGAACCGCCTGATTTGGGGCAACTTGAACAACCCCAGCAATTTGTCTAGCACAGTGGCTTGGGGCACTGACGCTTCGGCCAGCATGGCGTAAAATCGTTGGTCCATTTGCCCTGTGGGTTCAGGTGTGGGTGCTTGTGCGGCTAGGCTGATTTTTTGGTCCAAAGCTTGTAATGCATGCAACTCATTCGCCACTTCTGGGTGGTCTACCAACCACGCTTCAAAGGCCATGCGGTCTTTTTCTGTCAGCTCACCTTGGAGGTAACGGCGTTGGGTTTCTTCTTTTGAGTATGTATTAGGCGACATGAATGGCTCCTGCTTCTAATTGGTCGAACAATGATTTCAATTCTTTCAATGCGCGGTGTATTCTGACTTTGATGGCGTTTTCGTTGGAGCCTACGATTTCAGCAATTTGCTTGTATTTCATGCCTTCCATGCGGCTCATCACCAACAATTCCCTTTTTTCGATGCTCATCAAACTCAAAGCTTGGAATAAATGATCAACACTGTGTTGGGTTTCGATGTTGCTTTCCAGGTCAAATTGATCGGGCATTTGTTCGCCTTGGTTTTCACCGACTTGCAAATGGGCATGCTTGTTTTTGCGGTAATGATCATGCATCACGTTCCGAGCGATGTGGAACATCCATGTGACAAACTGTCCATTGCCTATGAACGTGTGTTTGGATTGCAGTATCTTGATGAACACCGTTTGCACCATGTCTTCACTGAGCGACACTGAACGACACATCTTGTAATAAAAGCCATACAAGGCTTTTTTGTGTCGCTCGTACAGTAAACCCAGCTTATCTGTTTCGCCGGATTTGACCTGTAACATGATTTCGTTGTCGGTATTGATGTTGAACTCCTGACCGTTTGATTAGGTTGCTTTAGTCACGGAAACGCCAACCTGAAAAAAAGGTAACAGTAAAACAGAAAAAAGACAGAAATGTTTGAATTAAGGTTGGCAAAAACGGGCAATGGCCTGGAGGTAACTGTTTGGAAATCCCAGAGATTCGGCCAGCAACAACAATTGCGTAGCGTAGTCAGTATTCTGTCCTGTAAGTTGATTTGGTGGCAAAACATAGGCAGAAACCTCGCGCGATACACCGGCTTCATTGGTGGCTTTGAGGGTTGTGGGGACATAATCGCTGACACTGGAGTGGCTGTATAACTGTTCCAGTTCGGATTCACTCAGGTTCATCACGACGCCATGGACCTGTTCTCCCGCCGCAGGGACCAAGGTTGCGCGTTCGCCAATCCGCAAACCATATCCTCGAACCATCGCTTTAAAAGGAGCAAAAGGTTTCAGGCCTTGGGTCTTGAGTAGGTTTTGATCCATAAATAAGCCGTAAAAGAAAACGACTTTGGACGCATCTTTGTTGTTTTTCATGTCATTATTTTAACTCAAAAAAACACCGTCAAAAGATACTGAGGCTGCACGAACGCTCTTTGGTTGATTCAGGCTGGGAGGTTACCCATCACAACAAAAATCAGGAATCAGAATTTTTCCGAAGGTTTTTGAAGGAGTGGTTCAAGTAAATTGAAGGTATTTGAATCCAGGAAAATTGAATGAACAGACGCAAAGCCATGATGGCCTTCAGTTTCTTGATTGCCATGACAAGCAGTTGGGGAGAATCGAAGCCAGGTCAACAAAAAAGACAAATCAAACAAAGCCAATACAATGTTTTGTTCATTGGTAACAGCTTGACCTATGCCAATGATTTGCCCAAATTGGTGCGGCAAGAAGCGGCCAGACAAGGGGTGGTGGTACACACCAAAACGCATGCCAAAGCCAACTACGCCATCGTCGATCATTGGGCAGAAGGTGAAGTCCAAAGGCTGATCAAAACCAAACTGTATGATTTTGTCGTCATACAGCAAGGGCCGTCATCACAACAAGACGGTTATCGCATGTTGGTGAATGGTGGCGCGCCATATGCTGAATTGACTCGGCAGAACAACGCCCAGCTGGCTTACTACATGGTCTGGCCTGCTTTAGAATACTATTTCACTTTCCAAGGGGTGATTGATAATTACACCGCTGGGGCAGAAGCGAACGACGCCATACTGATACCCGTCGGTACCCGTTGGCGTCAATACATTGCAGACACCGGGGACCGTTCTTATTATGGGTCAGATGGTTTTCACCCATCCAAAAAAGGCAGCCAAATGGCCGCTGAAGTGATTGTTGAAACCCTGTTCAACCCAGCCACATGTGACTGTTCAGATTGAGGTTTGAGCTTAGTTTGAGACGCAGTGACCACAGATGATGTGGTCACTGCACTTGTGCATCAAAAGAAGTCATAGGAAACACCAACACCGAAGCTGCGGCCTTTGGTGTATTGGCGGGTGATTTCCCCACCTTGTAGAAACTCCACGTCATCATCGAGCAGGTTCTTGGCTTTGAAACTGATTTTCCAGCGTTCAGCGAACTTGTGGCTGTAAACGAAATCCAGTTGCCTGAAGGGTTGTTCATAGACATCAGGAGAGCCCGATGTGCCCGCTTCAGAGATGCGTTTGCCAAACACATTGAATAACAACGAAGCGCTGATGCCTCGCTCTTTGTTGTCATAACCGAATTGGAAGTTCGCCACATACGGCGATTGCCCTTGCAGTGGTCGTGAGTTATTGGTTTGTGACCCAGGTCGGTCGGTGCTGAGCTGAATTTCAGACTCAATGTAAGCCAAGTTGGTGCTGATGTAAAAGTCTGCCCAGCTGTCACGTATGAAAGACAGGTCTTTGTAAAACTCCAACTCGATGCCTTGGTTTTCTGCAAAATCGGCATTTTCAAAGCTGATGATGCCAGCCGCTCCTGGCAAGATGATCATCTCGATGGGTTTGATGAATTCTTTATAGAAAAAGCTCAATTAGATGAATTCGCCCGCTGAAAAATATTTGTCCCATCGGATGTCATAGTGTTTGATTTTGCCCACTTCCAAGTCTGGGTTACCGATCACGTTGCGGTTGAACACAGGATCTTTGAACTGAGCCGGAGAGAGTTCTTTGAAATCAGGTCGAGCTGCGGTTTCAGAGTAATTGATTCTGAATTGGTGATCATGCCAAATCCATGTGCCAGAAAATGCGGGAAAGAAATCTGAATCCGTTAAGCCTGACACCACGGGGCTTTGGTTGGGGTCAAACAGCTGGAAAGTGGTCACGGTTTGTTCAAAGCGTTCTTCGCGTAAACCGGCGGTGAATCGCAGGTTTTCTTTGAAGGCATAATCGATGCTGAAGTAGCTTGCTTTGATGTCCAAGGCAGCGTTGTAGTTGTCCGTGGCACGGGTCACCTCAATCAATTGATAGCCGTTGGGTGCGATGTAATCAGGGTTCAAAATTTGACTCAAAGGGTCTGAACTGTCTGCGTCATTGGTCAAGGGGCCGCGGTCTTCAAAAACAAACCGGCGGATTTCTGAATCACGGTCTTTATTGACCCAGTTTTGACCGAAGTTAAACAGCAGATCATGGTGGTTACCCAAAGTCAATGGCCAAGCCAAATCATAGCGGATGTTTTTACTCGAATCTTGGAGTTCACGCCAAACCCTGGAATTAGAATCGTTGCGGGTGGAGAAAACGAATCGGCCTTCGTCAGTTCGATCGTATCGATAAATGCGGTTGTCAGGTTCGTCGAAGTTGGCTTCTGAGTCGGTGTATTGCCATTTCAACAAAAGGTCATTCAAAACCGGAAAGCTGTGTTCGCCTGAAAACTGAAATGAGGCCAAGTCACGTTCGGTCCAGCGCAGCTCATAGATTCGGCGTGAGTTACCCAAATCTTCATTGAAGCCCTCGGCGATTTCATTGAAACTTTCGGTGCTGCGCAACCACATCAGGTTGGTGGCCAGTTGGTGTTGTTCGCTGAGTTCGGCACCCAGGGTGGTAAACAATGAGGCATTGATGTTCCTTGTGGTGGTGTCTGACAATTCGTCAGATTCAACCACCGAGGAGACATAAGAGCGCCTCAATTCATTGCGGTTTTCATAGTCACTGCCGTACTCCAGTGCTGATGAGAAACCCAAGACTGCGCCGTTGTCCAATTCAAATCGCATGCCGCCAGACAAGTCCAATCCGATGTTGGGGTCTAATGTGGCATAGCGCAAATCATAATCGCTGTTCAACGATTCACCAATCGCTTCCAATTCCTCTGGCGAATAGCCGCCAGGAAAGAAAGGGTTGGCAGGGCGCAACTCGGTGTCCCCTTCTGTGGCTTCAATCAATTCACGTGGCATGCTGCGGGTGCCGTCATCGAATCCGGTCCAGTCACGCCCGCCCGCATTGCCTTTCAAGCCATCTTGACCGGTGGTTTGTGTGTTGTGACCGTAGGACAAACCCATACCCAAAAAGTTGGCATCGGGTACCGATATGGTTTCTAAAATCACCGAACCGCCACCAAATTCAGCGGGCAAGGAGGCGTTGTAACCCTTTTGGACTTCGATGCTTTGGATGATGCCAGTGGGGAACAAATCCAAAGGTACGACGCGTCGGGTTGGGTCTGGGCTTGGCATGTTGGCTCCATTGAGCAAAGTGCTTGAATAACGCTCACCCAGGCCACGAATGAAGATGAATTTCCCATCGACCAGGGTCAATCCCGTGACCCGCTTCAAAGCGCCAGCGGCATCCGAGTCACCTGATTTTGAAATCTGTTCCATGCTCAAGTAATTGGCCACCGAATTGTTGGCCCGACGTTCCTCTAAAACAGATGCCAAAGAGCCTTCAATGTAGGGTTCAACGACCACAAATTCGGGCAACTCTGCACCGGCTGGGGTCAACTCCAATTCAACATGGTTGTCTTGGCCTTCTGCCAGAATCAAGTTGTTTTGGATGTGGCTGTTGAATTGTGAATGCAAGACCGACACGTTGTAGGTACCGACGGTCAACTCAGTTGAGAATTGGCCTTCATCATCCGTGGTCAAGTGGTTGGATTGACCACTGATGAAGACTTTGGCACGTGGGATGCCTTGTTGGTTTTCAGCTGAAAATACACGTCCAGTGAAGGAAACCGAGGCCAAGTTCTCTTGATCAACCGAAGTTGCATTGTCTGTCACATGGGTGGCATCGATTGAAGACTCGGTGTCAACCAAGGGCGCTTCGCCTTTGACTTTGAAGTCCACCAAGACTTGCATGATTTCGCCTTCACGTAATGTGAGTTCATGCTGATACACATCATCTGACTCAGAACGCATTAATAGCACATGTGAGCCGGCTGAAAGCGACAGTTCAACCCGTCCGTATCCATCCGTGGTGCCCAGCAGTGTGTCATTTTCATAAAAATCAATGGCAGGCAAGGGTCCGCCAGTGAGGAACACATAAAAGGTGACTGAGGCTTTATTTTCAGTTTGTGCCCATGTCGGAAGACAACAGCACAGCAGCAATGCAATGAGGGTTATATTTTTCATGGTCTGTCTCAAACAAAGATCAACAGCGCCAGCTTTCGGCTTGGCATTCAGCAATCACTTTGCGAATTTCAATGGCTTTTTGGAACAGTTGGCTGTCAGTGATCTGACCCAAATAATGTTCCGCATGGTTGTAGTTTCCGACTTTGAACAGGGCATAAGCCAAGGCATATTTGATGTTTTCATCTTGGTCGATGCGAACCCTGAGGATGTCTTTTTCCATGCCTGCAGCCTGTTCGAAGTTTTCTAATTCAATCAGCAACGCCAGTCGTTGGGTCAATTTTTGCTCTTGGTTCTCGACCAAACCATTCAAACTCAAAGCCATGAACAGTTGACCTGCTCGACGATACAGTTCAGCCGCTTCTGACAACAAACTGTTGTCATTGAGGGCCAGGTCATGGACGATCTTGGCGGCCGACAAATAGGCTTCATTGTTGATGTAAGCGGCAGCCAGTGACTTGGCCACATCTTTGTGACCTGGGAATTTCAAATGGGCCAATTCCAAGAACTGCAAGGCCAAATTCAAGTCACCCGAAACGCGCAATGCATTGCCAATGGCGACATAATCATTGGCTTCGGCTGCGTGTTGCTTCAGGTATACTTGACCCAGTTCTGCAGCTGCGCTGTTCATGCCGAGCTCAATCAAGAAAAAGATTTTTCGGCGCATGAAGCCTGACTCGTCAGGAAAGACCTGAGCGGCTTGGTCCATAACGGCCAGTGCCATGGCGTGGTTTTTCATCAGCCAATGGCTTTGTGCGCGCATGTGATAAACCGAAGGGATGCGTGCCACCGCTTCTCCTGCCAAGTTCAATGACTCAATCACCAAAGGGTATTGCTCTTCTGCAAAAGCAGCTTGTGCCAAATAAACATGAATCACCGAGTCAACCGGTCCTGTTTGCTTGGCTTTTTGAAAGGCGGTGATGGCGCCAGCGTTGTTGCCTTGGCGCACCGAAAGCAAACCCGACAACACATGAAAGCGTTGTACATCCAACCCTTCCTGTGCCATGTCAACTTGTGACAAGGCCAAAGCAGCCCGATCTAAATTGCCATCTTTTAACATCAAGGAAGCCAACTCCAGGTGGTTGACTTCTTCGCTCTCTTTTTGGGCATTCTCTTCTTGGGCATGTGTGTTGAAGGATAACAGCAAACACAGCCCCAACCATTTCAATTTCATGATGATCAACTCAAATCAAATCTTATCCGTTGTTTGGCCCAAGACTTGACGGATTTGCCTTGGTATTGGGCCGGCTCAAATTTCCAGCTGTTGATGCCTTGCGTGGCAACGTCATCGAACACACCTTGGGGGTGGGACTCAATCACTTTGACTTGTTCGATTTCACCGGTGATGCCAATCAACAAAGAAAAAACCACATAGCCTTCAATGCCCTTGGCCCGGGCCCTCGGTGGGTAAATCATGGGCGTTTGAACCACGGCTTTGACGGCTTGGTCAACCATGTCATCGGTCATCACCACACCGTCACCAGAACCCAACAAATCGCCGTCCAAACCATTCAATCCTTCCATTGAAAAATCAGGCAGGCCCAAGTCCAAACCGGACAATTGACTGTTCAAGCCCAACAAAGGCGTTGGTGGTGCCGGTCTGTTCCTTTTTGGTTTCGGCTTGGGTTTGGGCTTGCGCACTTCCTGTTGCGATTTGGGTTTTTGTTTTTGGATTTTGATGTTCACGCCTTGACCTGATTGGGCAGAATCCATGTGCTCTTTGGAGTCATTGATCAAGATCAAAGTACCCAGAACCAAAACGGTGCCAAACACCATCGAGCCGAAAGCCACTGCATTTTTCTTAGTTTGGCTCATCAGCCTGCACCCACTTCTTTTTCTGTCGCCACGCCGACATCGGTGGCACCCGCCAAGCGTGCTTGATCAACCACTTCAACCAACTTACCCGAAGGCACGTTTTCATCGGTGACGACCAACACTGACTTTTGGGTTTTGGTCTTCAATAAGTCGCGCAAGCGCGATTGAATCACCCAAATGCGAATGCTCTCACCGTCCATATACACCTCACCGGCGTTGTCGATGTAGAGTCGAATCGCTTTGGTCGATGCGGTGGTGGCACTGGAAGCCGAAGGCCTTTCCAGTTCAAGCTTCATGTCTTTGACGAAGGTGGTGCTGACCATAAAGAAAATCAGCAGAATGAACACCATGTCAATCAAAGGTGAAATGTTTAAGTCCTGAACGGTCTCTTTGCTTTCTCTGTAACGCATGATTACGCCTCCAAACCCGGAATGGGGTTACACAATATGTCTTTCAATTGAGCCAGATCGATTTCCAGCTGCTTTTGTTTTTTGTCTAAAATGCCGTTGACGATCAAACCCGGAATCGAAACAGCCAACCCCATCTGGGTGGTGATCAGTGCTTGTGAGATGCCACCAGCGATGCCACCAGACTGCGAAAACAAGGACATGTCACCCAGGGAGTCAAAGGTTTCGATCATGCCTGAAACGGTGCCAAGAAGACCCAAAAGGGGGGCCACCAAAACAATGGTGGTGATCAACACCTTGTACTTTCTGATTTCACGCATTTCTTCGCTGAACGCGTCGTCCAAATGACGGCGCAGGTGAGGCAATTGTTGTTTATGCAACACCATGCCTTTGTACAAAGCCCTTACCAGAACGCCGTTGTTGCTTGGCATTTTGCCATTCAAATAACGGTACACCAGGTTGCGGGTACCCCTGACGGTACCCCTTTGTAACGACATCATTCGATAACCCAGGGTCCACCACAAAACCACGGTGGCGAGGAACAAGGGTGGCATCACATAGCCACCCGAGCCCAAATATCCCAAGACATCACTGAACACGTTCATGGTTTATTCCGCCACTTTTTGATATACGTTGATGGCCCTGAGGGCGGCTTTTTCCATGTCGTCTTTGATGCGTTCAGCCCATCCTGACAAGATGTTGCCAAACATCAGTGCAGGGATGGCCACAGCCAAGCCCACTTCCGTGGTCACCAATGCGATGGAAATCCCGCTCGACAGCAATTTGGGATCACCGGTTCCAAACTCGGTGATGATGTCAAAAGTTGAAATCATACCGGTGACGGTGCCCAACAAGCCCAACAAGGGCGCCACGGTGGCAACCACCATGATCAAAGAGCCAAAGCGGTTCAATTGAGCAGATTCATGGAGGATGGATTCAGAAACAATGTCTTCCAAATGGTCGCGGTCGCGGTTGATGTTGCGCAACGCTGAGGACAAAACGCGGGCCGATGAAGACGACTTGGAACTGGCGTATTGAATGGCGGCTTTCAAATCACCGCTTTTGATTTTCTCAACCACGCGGGCCAGCAACTTTTCGGTGCTGGCAGAGGCGCTTTTCAAAAACCAAATGCGCAGCAAAATCAGCAGCAAGGCAAACAAACCCAGTACCGTGATGATCCAGGCAATCACGCCGCCAGAATTGATCACAGACAGGATGGTTTTGTCTTGTTTTTCTTCAATTGCCTTGATGGATGATTCGTACAAAAAGATGGGTAAGGTGGCACTGGTTTGTCCTGAGAACAATCCGTTGATGGCGGGTGCATCTTTCCAGACTTTGAACTGCTTTTCACCGGCAGGAGCCAATACGCCACCACCTTGTGGACTTTCGCCATAGGTGGCAATTTGTCCAACGCGCAACAAGTCACCGTTGACTTGTGTGCCATCTGGCAAAAAGAAGGCGCCTTTTTCTCGGCTGACGGTGGCTTGTTTTTGCAACGCATTGATGGCATGTGCCACCAAACTTTTGATTTTCGTTAAGTCAGATGCCTCGCTGTCCTCGCTCAAGTCTTTGACACCATGTTCTTTCATGGTGGCGACGGCTTGAACAATGGTGGAATCCATCAAGCCTTGATTGTCTTGAGCTGACTCGGAATTGCGTTGGATTTGAAAAATTTCATCTTCGAGGTTGCTGGCTTCTGTTTCAGCAGACAACAATTGGTTTTCCAAAGCGCTGATGGCAGATTCCAATTGCCTTTTTTCGGTTTTGGCCTGAACATCAAAAGCTTGTATGCGGGATTGGATGTTGCTGACCTGAGAGCTCAAAAAAGCGTATTCCTTCTTATAAGCCAACATGATGTCGGCTTGAGACTGTGCTGGGTCAGCGGCTGGGATGCTGGGCTGAACGGCAGCTTCTGTTGTGGGAGTTTGTTGAGCTGTGGCTGCCAAAGCAAGGGTCAACAATAACAATGAAATGGTTTTTTTCATGATCTTATCCTTATGAACCTGTTGCGGTTAATGACAAAGGCAAGTTGAACAGGCCTTGGCGGATTTGTTTTTTCAAAGAGTCGAACAAAGTGGCAACGGCTTCGGTGTTTTCGGCATCAGTGAACACCTCAAATCGCCAGTTGGCGCCTTGTCGAACAGCTTGGCCATAAATGTCATCACGTGTTTTGAAATACATCAGGACGGTACCCAATTTGGCCACATCAACCAACACTTGCTCACCGTTCAGTTCAATGGTTTGAGAATAGATGGCATTTTCACGAGCCAATCGCATTTCATCCTCGAGAAAAGCCCACAAGCGGTTGATGGCATGCTGAGAAGTCACTTTGCGGCCTTCCAAATCGCGCTCGATGCCTTCGATCACGCTCATGCGTTCCAACACCTTAAAAGGAATGCCAGTGGTGATGGTCGATTTGATGCTGTTGGCCAAAGCCATCACTTCAGGAACCATCTGCTCTGAGTCAGCGCCCAATGATTGAATCTGGCTTTGCAATTTCACCACTTCTGCTTGTGACTGTTTGATTTGAAGCTGCTTGCGGTCCAAGTTGGCTTCCAACTCAGTCTTTCTGGTGTTCAGGTAAGACATGGATTGGGTGTGTTCTGCCTTCATGATTTGCAATTCGGCTTGCAGGTCT
>JAUHZH010000400.1 GCA_030426065.1 Gammaproteobacteria bacterium | reverse complement strand
GTGGGGTCTTTTTGACGGAAGTTGCGGTATAACTCATCAGCTGGCGCAATGCCTCCAGCTTGATAAACGTTTTCAGCGATCCGCTTGGCCAACTCTTTGTTGTAAATGTCACCCGTTTCACGGAAAGCCATGAAACCGTCTGCATCCAAGATTTCAGACCACAGGTAAGCGTAGTAACCTGCAGAGTAACCATTCGGAGATGAGAAGATGTGAGCGAAATAGGTGCTCTTGTAACGCGGCCCAATTTCGTCAAGGATGCCGTATTTTTTCAAGGTTTCATTTTCAAAAACCTCAGCATCTTCAATTTGACTGAACTCATCCGCGCCCATGCTGTGCCATGCCAAGTCCAACAGAGAAGCACCAATAAATTCAGTGGTTTTGAATCCTTGATTGTGGGTGCTGGATTCTTGCAATTTATCCAACAAGGCTTGTGGAATCACTTCACCTGTTTGGTAATGCTTGGCATAAATGGGCAACACTTCTGGAGCAGCTGCATAATGTTCTAAGAATTGTGCAGGGAATTCAGTGAAATCTCGTGGACTGCCACTGGTGCCTGCATAACGCTCATAGCGAGCCTGTGTCATCAAACCATGCAACCCATGGCCGAATTCGTGGAACAAGGTGTTCACTTCATTGAAGCCCAACAAAGTGGGTTCACCCTCAGCAGGCGGTGTGACGTTCAAGTTGTTGGTGATGATGGGTCTGACTGAATGGCCACTCACATCTGATGCTTGACGGAATGAACTCATCCAAGCACCACCCCGTTTTGAGTCACGGCTGAAGAAATCAGCCATAAAGACACCAATGTGCTCGCCATTTTCGCCTGTGACTTCATAAACTTTGACGTGCGGCTGCCATTTTGGCGTGTCGTTGAGTTCTTTGAATGTCAAACCAAACAGCTTGTTGGCCACATGGAAAGCGCCATCAATGACGTTGTTCAGTTCAAAATACGGCTTGACTTGAGACTCATCAAAAGCGTACTTTTTGCCCCTCAGCTTTTCAGCATAATGCCACCAATCGTGTCCTGCCAATTCAAAATCATGGCCTTCTTCTTTGATGATTTCTTGCATTTCGGCTTTTTCTTGTTTGGCACGTTCCAAACCCGGTTTCCATACTTCCAACAAGAATGACTCGGCTTTGTCAGGTGTTTTCGCCATGCGCGTTTCTAACTGATAATGAGCGTGGCTGTCGTAACCCAGCAACTGGGCCCTTTCGGCACGTAATTTTGAAATTTTGACGACCAATTCGCGGTTGTCTTTGTCATTACCATTGGCACCACGGGCTCGGTAACCATCGAACATGACTTTACGCAGTTCACGGTTCTCTGAAAAAGTCATGAATCCTTCGTATGTTGAACGATCCAAACCAAACACCCAGGCGTTTTCTTTGCCTTTGCTTTCGGCTTTGCTCTTGGCAGATTTGATCATGGCATCCGGTAAGCCTTTCAGTTCAGCTTCGTCTGTCACCACCATTTCGAAACTTTTGGTTTCGGACAACAAATTTTGCGCAAACTGGGTGGTGAGCGATGACATGGTCGCGTTGATCTCTTTCAAACGGGCTTTAGACACTTCATCCAATGCTGCGCCTGCTCTGACAAAACCCAAATGCGTCAATTCCAGTAAACGTGCATCGTGCTTGTCCAAATTCAAAGTGTCGCGTTTTTTGTAAACTTCATCAACACGTTTGAACAGTTCTTCATTCAAAGTGATGGCATCGCCTTCACGGGTCAGCATCGGATAGATTTTGACTTGCAAAGCTTTCAACTGATCATTGGTGTCAGTGCCCGTGATGTTAGAAAACAAGCTGATGATTCTGCCCATGTCTTGGCCAGATTGCTCCAGCGCCACGATGGTGTTTTCAAAAGAAGGTGCCTCTTCATTCATGGTGATGGCCTTGACTTCTTTTTTCATGGTTTCAACTGCTTGCTCAAAGGCAGGCAAATAATGTTCGTCTTTGACTTGGTCAAAAGGTGGGATACCGAATGGCGTGTCCCATTTCACCAACAGCGGGTTTTCTGTGACAACGGGTGCTTTTTGCTCAACTGGCTGTGTCACCACTTGTTGTGGTGCTGTGTCAACCGGCTGTTGTGTTGGTGCGGCTTCTTGCTCAGAACATGCCGTCAAACTCAAGGCAGCAAGCACTGCCCAATACAATCTATTTTTCATGTTTATCCTCTATTTTTAAACCAATGAATGATACAAAACATCCCTTGAGCTGTTAAGTTTTATTGATACCCTCTTCACGAATCATGACCTTTGGCCTATTCGGTCATGCACTTCTGCTCTGCTTTTTTGGTTAATGACCGGTTTAGAAGATGAGCCATCCCCAAACATACCGAGCCAACCACAGAAAACAGCAGGCTCAATTCGATGAACAAAATCCCTGTTGATAAGAACACAACCCC
>JAUHZH010000023.1 GCA_030426065.1 Gammaproteobacteria bacterium | reverse complement strand
CACAAAACTTCAGTTATTGATTTTGGCACCAAGTATGGGTGCTTTGACTACAAATTGACTGAAAGCGGAATTCAAATTCTGTTCACTTACAACCTTTATACCCACGGTCAACCTAAAAGGGGAGCCCATAAACGCCCTTTATTCACGCTCAAAAAAGGTCAAGTTGGCCGGTTTTGGATCAATGGCAGGTTCGCTTCTTATGGCGGGCAAAATTACATGCAGCAGTGCGTTAATATGGCACACGTAGATGACATTCAGCCTGATGTTTTTTTAAACTCAAAACCTGCGCATTTTGTTGATGAATTGGCTCACTTGTTCTAGCAAAAGTATTGTAGGATGGGCTCCGCCCATCAAGATTTGGTGGTTTATTCAGCTGTTTGTGATGGGCATAGCCCATCCTACTAGACATTGAGAATAATGCATAGGTGAAATTGGAGTGTGAAAATATGGATAGATTTAAACCGGATGAATTAGAGCGTAGGGTCGATGAGGTGCTGTTTTATAAATGGGATCCGATTGGTATCAATCACCTCGTTACCGCCCGTGCAGAATATCGATCTTATGTATCTTCTGTTCTGAAAGCGCTGAATAGCGGCGAATCAGTCAAGTTAGTTAAGCGGCTTGAGGATCTGGAGAAAAATAGTATGGGCTTATCAGCTGAAGGGAGTAATGCGAAAGAAATTGCAGAATTACTATTGAGCCATAAAGAAGCAATAGAAAATGGCCTTGCCTAATAAGCCACTTAAGTTCAGGCTGAACAATGTAAAGCAGTTATATTGTTGTTCGTTACCACGCTCTGTGTAGAAACGAGGAAAAACGCAAATGACAAAGGCTTTATGTGAAAAATCAGTGAGTAGATATATAGTATGATTTATAGAGGTTCTTGTTTATGTGGCGATGTGAGTTTTGAAGTGAATGGAGAGTTTGACAGCTTTTTTCTGTGTCATTGCAAATACTGTCAGAAAGATACAGGTTCAGCACATGCGTCAAATCTTTTTTCATCAACTGCGCAGCTTAGCTGGCGAACAGGTGAAGAAAAAGTTAATACCTATCAACTACCATCAACCCAACATGTAAAGAGCTTTTGCTCTCGTTGTGGCTCAGCAGTCCCAAGCATCCAAATGAATAACAAGTTAGTGGTGGTGCCGGCAGGTTGTTTAAATCAGGACATTACGATTAAACCAACGGCACATATACATAAGTCAAGTGCTGCAGTTTGGGCAAAAGATCTGGATGAAGTCAAAACTTATGAAAAGCTTCCCAAGTAAACACATACCAAACAAAAGCAGTCGGACGTGCAAACGTACCGTAAACACGGGCATTACGTGCTGAAAAAATGGTTGTCGCTGAACTAAAGGAGTATCCAAGCACGCACGAACTGCTTTGTGTGCTCGAGAAGGCGTTCAAAGACCTTGAGTGGGGAGATCAAGGAATGCGAGATATGCCAGATGCATATTTCTGGGTTCGAGATGGTAAGCTCAAAGTTGCTATTGATAACCTCGACTCATATAACTTCCAAGTAAAATGCCCAAAACCTGATGCTCAGCTCGTAAAAAATGTCATTGATGTGCTGTCGAAAGCATTTTCAATGCATATACTTGAACGTCCTGTTCCTGAGCCTCATGAATAAAAATAACCCAAACAAGAAAGTCAATTCGTTTGTCTATGACTTACTTGGACGATAAATTATGATTTACAAAGCCTTTTACTATTCTGCCAGCCTGAACCGTGATGTGGCTGCTGATGTCGCGGAGTCGATGAATCTTGATGTCTTTTGTAGTGATGTCATAAAAAGTGTCAAAGAAAAAGATGATTTTTGTGGTTTGATTGATTCAAATGGCAATACACTCCAGACCATATATGAGGAAGAGATTGAGGCTTACTGGGTCGAAGTTCCACGACCAGACCTCAATGGCTCATATGGGATGCACATGCCATTCGATTGCATGTTGAGTTTGTTCCAGTCTTTGAACGGTGATGATTTTCCACTAGAGGGGTTCGCCCATTTTGAGTTTTCTGAATGGTGATGATGTTATTATCATTACCATGTGATCTGACTCATGCCCAATGTGGTGGCGTCAAGTTTTCAAATCTTCCGGCGGTTCGATCAGTACACGGCTGATGATGTTGTCTTCGGTGACTTCGAGGATGGTCATGCGGTGGCCTTCGATGACGACGGCCATGTCTTTGTTGGGCAGGTCTTGGAGGTATTCTGTAATCAGGCCGTTGATGGTGGTGGCGTCGTCGGTGGGCAGGGACCACATCAGGCGGCGGTTGAGTGAGCGGATGGCGATGCGGCCTTTGACGATGTATTGGTTTTCGGCGTGTTTGATGATTTTGAGGCCGCGGTCGCCGGGCTCTGAAGTGAATTCGCCGACAATTTCTTCCAGGATGTCATCCAGGGTCACCAGACCGACCAGGTCGCCATATTCATCGACCACCAAGCCCATGCGCCGTTCTTTGGCCTGGAATTCCTTCATTTGTGCCGATAAAGTGGCGCTTTCGGGGACGAAGTAGGGTTTTCTGAGGATTTTTCTCAACCGGGTTTTATCCAAAGTTTTGTTGTTCAACAGGGTCAGAATCGTCCGTATGTGGAGGATGCCAATTACTTCATCGATGCTGTCTTGGTAAACGGGCAGGCGGGTGAGGTAGGTGTCGACCAGTTGTTTTTCGATCACGGGCCATTCATCGTTGATGTTGATGGCTTGGATTTCGTTGCGTGGTACCATCACGTCACCGAGTTTCATGTGCTCCAGGTTCATGATGTTGATCATCATTTTCTGGTGCTCATCGGGTTTCAGCAAATCGTTCTCGATGACCAAGGTGCGCAATTCTTCACGCGACAGGGCTTCTTCGGCGATTTCCTTGGGCACGCCGAGCAAGCGCAACAAGCCATTGGTGATCAGGTTGGTGAACCAAACCAGGGGATGAAGCAGTTTGGACAACGGTGTCAGGATGTAAGCAAACTTGTAGCCAATTTTTTCAGGGTACAAAGCGGCATAGGTTTTCGGGGTGATTTCCGAGAAGATCAACAGGGCGAAGGTCAAAAAGGTGGTGCCATAAACCAGGCCTTTGTCACCGGCTATTTTGATGGCGGCCACCGTGGTCAAGGCCGATGCGGCGATGTTGATGAAGTTGTTGCCCACCAGGATCAAGCCAATCAACCTGTCAGGTTTCTCCAGCAACTTCTGTGCCAGATAGGCACCACGAATTTTCTTGGCATCGCTTTTGAGCTTGAGGCGGTTGATCGCCATCAAGGCCGTTTCAGAACTTGAGAAAAAAGCGGAAAGCAAGAGCAAAACGCCGATGGCAATCAGCAAATAAGAGGTGGAAATACTGTCTAACATCAGGTCTTAGAGGAAATAGTCAATCACGATTTGGCTGCCCAAGTAGCCCAAAGCCAGCAGGGCCATGGCCAATAAATTCAGTTTGATGGCTTTTTGTCCACGCCACCCTTGGGTCAGTCGACCAAAAATCAGCAGGGCGAACAGCACCCAAGCCATGATGGAAAAGGTCACTTTGTGGCCCATGCCTTCGGTCAGAAAACCATCGACAAACAACACACCAGACAGCAGTGTCATGGTCAACAACAGCCAGCCAGTGACGATCAGCTTGAACAGTTTTTCTTCGTTGCTGAGCAGGTTGTTAACGGTCATGTTTTGGGCTGCGAAGACGTTGCTCTTCATGCGTTTGATCTGAATCCCCAAAGCCACCGCCAAAACCGTTGAAACAGACAGCACCGCGTAGGCCGATATCGACAACAGGATGTGCAAATCCAATTGCCAGCCATAGGGTTTGATGCTGGTGGGGGCAGGCCAAGCCATGATCCACAACAAAGCCACGGCAGCAACCAGGTGCATGACAAAGCGCACCAGGGGCATCTTGATGCGAGACAACAAAACCACCACATTGGCCACCCAACTGACCAACAAGACGGCATTTTGGGCATTGAATGCCCAACCCGCGTCGGTCAATAGCAAGCTGCCACAAGCTAATGTTTGCAAAGCACTGCCAAGCAACAGGAGGGCGAAAGAAATCGAATATGTGTTCAATGTGGCCACTGCCAAGGTATGTGCGATCAAGGTGGCCAGCAAAATGTATGTCATCTTATTTTGCCGCGTTGGCGTTACATTCTGAGGTTTAGGCATTATAATAGCATGCCTTTATTTTACCAACAGGATAATCGTCACAATGTTTGAGAACTTAACCGACCGACTGTCGAAAAGTATTCAAAAGATCAGGGGCCAGGCCAACCTTTCTGAAGACAACATCAAAGAAGCTTTGCGTGAAGTGCGTGTTGCTTTGTTGGAAGCCGATGTGGCCTTACCTGTGGTCAAATCTTTCATCGATGACGTCAAAGAACGCGCCTTAGGTAAAGAGGTGTTGACCAGCTTGAAACCTGCTCAAGTGATGGTCAAAGTGGTGCAAGAAGAATTGATCAAGGTGTTGGGTGAAGAAACCCAAGGGATCAATTTCAATGCCCAGCCGCCTGTTGTGATCTTGATGGCAGGCTTACAAGGTGCTGGTAAAACCACGACCACTGGTAAGCTGGCCAAACACCTGAAAGAACGCGAAGGCAAGAAAGTCATGGTCGTTTCTGCTGACGTTTACCGCCCAGCGGCGATTGAGCAGCTGCAAACCGTGGCTGAACAAGTGGGCGTCGATTGGCACCCATCTTCAGTGATTGATGACCCAGTGACCATCGGTATGACCGCTTTGCAAGCGGCCAAAAAGGGTTACTATGACGTTCTGATTGTCGACACCGCCGGTCGATTGGCCGTCGATGAAGCAATGATGAAGGAAATCAAATCATTGCAAAACAGCATCAACCCCACGGAAACCTTGTTTGTGGTCGATGCCATGACAGGTCAA
Organism: Gammaproteobacteria bacterium; assembly: GCA_030426065.1. Classification (GTDB taxonomy): domain Bacteria; phylum Pseudomonadota; class Gammaproteobacteria; order Xanthomonadales; family Marinicellaceae; genus Marinicella. The sequence continues at coordinate 6,953 of JAUHZH010000023.1, read as the reverse complement.
GACGCCGCCAACACCGCCAAAGCCTTCTCGGATGCTTTGGAATTAACCGGTGTGGTGCTGACCAAGATTGACGGTGATGCCCGTGGCGGTGCCGCATTGTCGGTCAAAACCATCACCGGCAAACCGATCAAGTTCCAAGGTGTCGGCGAAAAAATGGAGGCCTTGGAGCCTTTCCACCCTGACCGTGTGGCTTCCAGCATCTTGGGCATGGGCGATGTGTTGTCTTTGGTCGAAGAAGTCGAACGCAAGATCGACAAGAAAAAAGCCGAAAAACTGGCCAAAAAAGTCACATCTGGCAATAAATTCACCCTCGAAGACTTCCAAGAACAATTGATGCAAATGCAAAACATGGGTGGCATGGCGTCTATGCTGGATAAGCTGCCGGGCATGTCAGGGTTGCCCGACGCAGTGAAAGACCAGGTCAATGACAAAACCACGGCTCGCATGTTGGCCGTCATCAATTCCATGACCAACAAGGAGAAGCGTTACCCGCAGTTGATCAAAGGGTCACGCAAACGCCGCATTGCCAATGGTTCTGGCACCACCATTCAAGACGTGTCCAAACTGCTCAAGCAATACAGCCAAATGCAGAAAATGATGCGCAAGTTCAAAGGCAAAGGCATGATGAAAATGATGCAAAAGATGGGTGGTAAACTGCCCGGTGGCATGCCGTTCTGATGATGCGATCATTGAATCAAAACAAAAAGCAGTTGATCACACTGCTTTTTTTGTGCCTGATGATGCACCCGGCGGCGGCGAAAAAGAAACTCAAAATCCGCAGTTGCACTATGCCCAATGGCGACGTGGTCTTGATGGACAAGCCCTGTCCCATCAACAGCAAAACGGATGACTACAAAAAACCGACCAAACCCAATAAAAAATCGGCCAAACTGCCACGGGCTAAAAAGAAAAAAAGCCAACCCCCATCGATACAGTGGTTGAATCCTGAGTCGCAACCAGCGGCCAAAACCAGCCACCACAACCCCGAACGCACAATCAGCTTGCGCACCCTGATGGCGAGCATCCAAGCGCCGAGTCAATGGTTCATCCAGTCATTTAAGGTGCAAGGCGGCGATGCGATCACGGCCAGTGCCAAGCGTTTGCTGACACCGGGTAAATTGGTCACGGGTGCCAGCCTGAAAAGGTTCAATAACACCAGCCGATACTTCAACAAAGGCGCTTTCACCGTGGCCATCGACATGTTTCAGCAAATCCGCTTCAATCCCCAGCATGAATTGACCGAAAGTGAATTCGTCGCTCACCCACGCTTTAAAGTGTTCAATGTCCATTACCGCAAAACCCGATTGAGGCAAAGCACACTGAAAGCGGTGACCCAATTTTATGTCGATGATGAAAACAACGACTTGTATGTGTTGCACTTTCAGGCGCCAGAGAACCATTGGCAGCGCCTGTCCAAGTGGCAGCAACAACTGTTTTCTGAGGTGGCACTGTGATGGTTTGGTTGGAATTGACCGCTGTGTTTGCGGCTTTGTTCGTCAGCAGCTTTTTGATGTTTGCCCTGATTCATCGACAAAATGACGAGGCGGTGCAGGCTGTCATGGCCAAAGAGGAAAAGGTCAAAGGACAAGACCGAAAAGCATTGGTCAAGTCGATCAAGAAAGAGCACAAAGCATCGGGATTGTTGACGGCCAAATGGGTTGAATTCGGCGGTGGTTTTTATGGACTGGTGGCGGTCTTGACTTACCTTATTGTCGAAGCCCAGGAAGTGGTTGAACTGTTTTCAAGTGAGGGTGGCATCATGGAGGCCATCAGCAACATCGGTATTGGGACACTGATCAATTTCTTCATCGAATCCATCATGAACTTTGTTACCGCCATCACTTGGCCTGCGTTTTGGATGGGCGAGGGGCAAGCGGCATTTTGGCAATGGTTTGTCGCGGCTTATCTGGGTTATGCTGCCGGTCAATGGACCGCCAAATTCAGCGTGGCTAATTGAGGCCGTAGAGCTGTTGAGCAGCCAAATAAAAGTGGATTTTTTTGTTGAGCAGGTCCAAATGCTGACTGCAATTGTTGCGGATTTGGGTCGAAGAAGCACTCACATCTTTGAGGCCTGAAACCACATAAACATGTGGGTTGATGGACTTCAGTTGCTTGATGAAGTTGTTGTTGATGGGGTGACCTGGTCTTTGGTGTATCAACAAGCCGTTTTGAAATACCAGGTCTTCATAGCGGTGCCATTTCCTGAACTTGGGCCATCGACCAGCAAAGTGATCGGCACTCAAGACAAACATCTTGTGGGGGTGTTGGATGGCTGACAAGGTGTCGATGGAATAGTTTTTGCCTTTGACTTGTTGACTCAAAGTGCGCTCGAGGTCATTGACTTGGACATTGAAACCATGACGGTCATTGAGGTCGGCTGCGGTGATCTGGCACATTTTCAGTCGCTGATTGAAGTCAGCCACGGGTTTTTTCTTGTCACCAATCAAGTTGGCCTGATAAGTCGGCATCAAATCAAACTGCGTCACCGTCAATTGCTGTGATGTCATGTATTGATAAGAATTGATGATGACTTGTTCGTGACCCAAATGCGGTGGGTCAGCGGTTATTCCAAAAACCAGATAAAAACCTTGACCAGACATCGACGTCATTTCCTGAAGATTTCATTACAAACATTGTAACTGGCGCACCACAGCAAAACCAGTGGAAAAAACGGATTGTGAGACTCAAGGGTGGGTTGTCATCTGAGAAAACCAAGTTTTCTCTTTCAAAGACCATTTGATTCTCATCAAACTGCCTAAAATCGTCATGAGTGGCGAGCCGCTCTGGTATAATTCGCGCCGAATTTATTATTATCTATTTTCGGAGAACGCAATGAAAGCACCCGTAAGAGTCGTTGTGACTGGCGCCGCCGGTCAAATCGGTTATCAACTGTTATTCCGCATCGCAGCCGGCAACATGTTGGGCCCTGATCAGCCCGTGATTTTGCACTTGTTAGAAATTCCACCAGCGATGCAAGCGGTACAGGGTGTGGTGATGGAATTGGAAGACTGTGCGTTCCCGTTGTTACACGGTACTGTGGCCACAGATGATGCCAATGTGGCATTCAAAGACGCAGACTATGCCTTGTTGGTGGGCGCCATGCCTCGTGGACCAGGCATGGAGCGCAGTGACTTGTTGGAAGCCAATGCAAAAATTTTCTCAGTTCAAGGCAAAGCCATCAACGACCATGCATCAGACGACATCAAAGTTTTGGTGGTCGGCAACCCAGCCAACACCAATGCCTTGATCGCCCAACAGAATGCACCTCGCATCAACCCAGGTAACTTCACTGCCATGACCCGTTTGGACCACAACCGCGCTTTGGCTCAGTTGGCAGGAAAATTGGATGTGCAAACCAATGCCATCAATAAAATGACCATTTGGGGCAACCATTCTTCGACGCAATACCCAGACATTTCTCAAGTGCAAGTGAATGGCGACGCATTGACCGATGTGGATCAAGGTTGGTATGTCGATGAATTCATCCCAACGGTTCAACAACGTGGTGCCGCCATCATCAAGGCACGCGGCGCCTCGTCAGCGGCCTCTGCGGCCTCTTCAGCGATTGATCACATGCGCAACTGGGCTTTGGGAACCAATGAAGGCGACTGGGTTTCCATGGCGATTCCCAGCGACGGCTCCTATGGCGTGGCACCGGGCATCATTTTTTCTTACCCAGTGACTTGTGAAAATGGCCAATACCAAATCGTTCAAGGTTTGCCAGTCAGCGAATTTTCTCAATCTCGCATTGATGCCACTGAGGCTGAATTGCGTGAAGAACGCGCTGCTGTAGAACACCTGTTCTGATAGCGGTTCAGTTCCAGCATTTGAAAAAACCGCCCTTTGTGGCGGTTTTTTTGTCCCTGGTATAAAATCAATACAGCGACATGTGATCGCGCATTGAGTCTGAAATGAAAAAACTAAAGAAACTAGAAAACCAATTGTTTGCTGATTTGATCAACAAATCACTGGTTTCATGGTGTGTGTTTGGTGTTTTGGCCATGTTGATAGTTTTTTTGCGATCTGAAATTGTGGGTTGGGGAATCAAGGAATGGTGCCAGTCTATTTTGTTGTTTTTTGTGTTCATCGCGACCTTGGCAAGAAAACGCCTTTCTACAACAATCAAGGCCAATGTTTTGCTGGGTTCTATAGCTGCCATGGTTTTGATTGGGTTGTTTTCATTGGGTGTTTTTGCCGCTTCACTCTTCCTCTTGCCTGTGGTTGGTTTGCTTTTTAATCTGTTTTATACCAGTGCTCAAGTTCGGATATATTTTGTCTGCGTAACCAGTTTATTGGCTTTCACTGCTTGGCTTTTCAGCAATCAAATGGTTGTTCTGCCAACAGATGGCAATGTTTTGATCAGCACCTGGCAACATTGGACTTTGGCGATCATGTGTATGGGTTTTTTTGGATACTTTGCTTCTTCGAGTATCAGGCTCTATAAAAAAGCCATCAGTGAACTGTTAGAGGAGGTGGATGAGAAAAAGAACAAGTTAAAAAACAGCTTGCACATGGATTCGTTGACCGGACTCCTGAAACTCAGTGGCGGAGAAAAGCTGTTTGAAGATTACATCCGTAAACACTTGAGAGACAAAGAAGTTTTGGCTGTGATGTACCTTGACTTGGATGGTTTTCGAAGCATCAATGAATACTACGGCTACGAACAGGGCGACTGGTGCCTCAAAGAAGTGGCACACCGAATAACAGAAGTTTTGGGTGATCAAGGTTTTGCGATGCGGGTCGGCAGTGATGAGTTTATTCTGATCATTTACAACATGCATTTGAGCATGCAGGTGATGACCAAAGCCACTGAAATCCTTGATGCCATCAGCTCACCCATACACTTTGATTACATCAAGCTGAAACTGTATGCCAGTGCTGGCTTGTCGTTTTACCCTGATGATGGGCGGACCTTGGGTGAATTGAGGCGCAAAGCCGATGTGGCCATGCACCGTGCCAAGATCAATCCAGACCGTTCCATAGAAACCCATCCGAGGGGTCAGAGCCACATGCAAGGCAGATCTGAATAATTTCGCCATCTTAGTCCACCAACCAAGGCCTGGTCTTTTATAATGTGACCTTTTTATTGAAGGGACAGAGAAATGATCAGTGCCAACATTCCACAAACACCGGCCGTGGCCAATGAGCCGGTCAGAAATTACACACCACAATCCGCAGAAACCGTTTCATTGCAGAAAAAGATGGATGAAATGTCGGCCAGTGTGATTGAAATCCCATGCTTCATCAACGGTCAAGACGTGTCGACCGGCCGCACAGAGCCCGTGGTGATGCCACACAACCACCAACATGTTTTGGCCCACAGCCATTTGGCAGGTCAAGCCGAATTGCATGCGGCTGCTGATGCGGCCATCGCTGCACAAGCCGATTGGCAGGCTTTGCCGTGGCAGTCTCGCGTGGCCATTTTCTTGAAAGCGGCTGACTTACTGGAAGGTCCTTACCGCGATGTCATCAATGCCGCCACCATGCACGGTCAGTCCAAGAATGCTTTCCAAGCAGAAATCGATTCGGCCTGTGAGCTGATCGATTTCTTGCGATTCAATGCGTTTTTCTATGAGCAAATCATGGAGCAACAACCGATTTCATCACCGGGTGTCTGGAATCAGTTGGATTGGCGCCCACTGGAAGGGTTTGTTTTGGCCATCACGCCATTCAACTTCACCGCCATTGCCGGTAACCTGCCAGCGACCCCAGCGATGTTGGGTAACACCGTGGTTTGGAAACCTTCTGGAACCCAAATGTATTCAGCTCAGGTGATTTTGAATGTGTTCAAAGCCGCAGGCTTGCCTGATGGCGTGATCAACATGGTCGCGGCAGACGGTCCTGATGCAGGCGCGGCCTTGTTGCCACGTCCTGAGTTGGCGGGTGTTCACTTCACTGGTTCGACGCCGACATTCCAGCACATTTATGCCGAAGTCGGTGGCAACATCGGTCGTTACAACGCCTACCCACGATTGGTGGGTGAAACCGGCGGTAAAGACTTTGTCTTCGCCCATGAGTCGGCTGATCCGATTGCGGTGGCGACGGCCTTGTCGCGTGGCGCTTTCGAATACCAAGGTCAAAAATGTTCAGCCGCTTCGCGTGCCTACATTCCGTCCAGCATGTGGGCGGATGTGAAAGAGCGATTGGCCACTGATTTGGCCAGCTTCAAGATGGGCACGACCCGTGATTTTGGCAACTTCATCAATGCCGTGATCGACGAGCGTTCTTTTGACAAAATCCAGTCCTACATAGATTTCGCTAAATCAGCTGATGATGCCGAAGTGATTTTGGGTGGTACTTGTGACAAATCAGAAGGCTATTTTGTAGAACCCACCGTGATCTTGACCAGCAACCCCAAATTCAAAACCATGCAAGAAGAAATCTTCGGTCCGGTTTTGACCATTTATGTTTACGATGAAAAAGATCTGGATGAGACTTTGGCCTTGTGTGACCAGGGATCCGCCTATGCCTTGACCGGTGCGATTTTTGCCCAAAACCGCTACGTCATCAACCACATGGCCGATCGTTTGCGCCATGCAGCAGGAAACTTTTACATCAATGACAAGCCCACCGGTGCCGTTGTTGGCCAACAACCCTTCGGCGGGGGCAGGGCTTCTGGCACCAACGACAAAGCAGGCAGTGCATTGAACCTGTACCGCTGGTTGTCTCCCAGAACCATCAAAGAAACGTTTGTGCCACCGACTGACTACCGTTACCCATTTTTGGGCTGACATCTGGTCGGTTGATAAACGGAAAAGGGCGCCTTCAGCGCCCTTTTTTGTTTGTGATCATCTGTTGAATGGCCGCTTCGATGTCTTTGTCAGTGAATTGTTTGTTGGGGTTGTCGCCGGTCAGGCGGTGAGCCAATTGCCCTTTGCTGTCATAGATGAACACAGCAGGGATGCCAAGCAAATCCAAGGACTCGAATGATTTCATCAGGTTTTCGTTCATGA
>JAUHZH010000399.1 GCA_030426065.1 Gammaproteobacteria bacterium | reverse complement strand
AGGGGAAGAAACCCACACTTTGGCGGCCACTGAAATGCCTCAGCATTCACACCTTGTGAATGGCACCAGCAACGCGGTGAATGCAGCCGAACCCAACAGCAGCAGGCTGCCAGGCACCAGCAGCAGCAACCCATACACCACAGCCAGTGGTGGTGGCTCCATGGGCAGCAACACCGTCAGCCATGTCGGTGGTGGCCAAGCCCACAACAACATGCAACCCTACCTGGCAATGAATTACTGCATTGCACTCCAGGGTTTGTTCCCATCACGTAATTAGGAGGCCCATCATGTCAGAACCATTTGTAGGCGAAGTTCGCATGTTTGCAGGCAATTTCGCACCCAGAGGCTGGGCCTTTTGTGATGGCCAGTTGTTGGCGGTGTCACAAAACGATGCCCTTTTCAGTTTACTTGGCACCATCTATGGTGGTGACGGTCGAACCACTTTCGGCTTACCTGACTTGCGCGGTCGATTGGCCTTACATGCAGGGCATGGGCCCGGCTTGAGTGACCGCCGTTTGGGCGCCAAAGGTGGCAGTGAAAATGAAACACTGACCGTCAACCAATTACCAAGTCACAACCACAGCGTGTCAGCCAATGACACCACCGGATCTTCTTCAGCACCACAAGGTGCTTTTGCCAAAGACACCACTGGATCGAACATATACGTTCAAAACATGACCGTTCCAACCAATTTGAACAGCAATGGCATGAACCATGTTGGCGGCTCTCAAAGCCACACCAACTTGATGCCTTTCTTGTGTATCAATTACATCATTGCCTTGGTTGGCATTTATCCATCGAGACACTGAGGAGCATCATTATGTCAGAACCTTTTATCGCCGAAGTCAGAATTTTTGCTGGAAACTTCGCACCACGCGGTTGGGCATTTTGCAATGGCCAACTACTTCCCATTTCACAAAACACGGCTTTGTTTTCCTTGATTGGCACCACTTATGGTGGCGATGGCAGGACCACCACTGCCTTACCCGACCTGCAGGGCCGTGCGGCCATGCACCCCGGCCGAGGCCCAGGGCTGACCAACCGGAGACTGGGTGAACGGGGTGGCACCACAACCGTCACCTTAACGGAAGCTCAAATGCCCAACCACAACCACAGCTTGATGGCTGACAACAACCCAGGTAATTTTGGGGGCGGTGGGCCCGACACGGCAAACCCTGTGAACCATCACATGGCCAACACCACTTCAACGGGTCAGTTTTATGCAGACGGTTCCAGTAACCCCGTCGGCATGAACTCCAGCGGAGAAACCGGTGGATCACTGGCTCACAACAACTTGCAGCCGTTGATTGCCATTAATTTCATCATTGCCCTTGTGGGCCTCTATCCTTCGAGGGGTTGATCATGAACAGAAGAAAATTCACACAAATGTTGGCTGGCGGCGCGGGTGTCTCAGCGATTGTTCCCGTCGGCATGGCCAAAGTCATCAACAAACCCTCAGCGCCTTTGTTCGAAAAAGGTCAGCGATGGGTCACCACCGATGGCATCAAGTTGACATTGACGGAGCGTGTCAATCCCACCAACAACAAGGACCACAAGCAATTCATTTTGCGTTTTGATGTGGAAAACACATCGAAGTCCTTGACCGAAAAAATCTACCATGTGATCGATGCAGCTGGCGTCAAGCGTGACATATACATGACACCCATCGCCCGAAATCAGTTGCAAGCCACTTTCAACTGGAGAACGCATGGCTGACACTTGGCTGGCCTTTCAAGGGCAAACCAAACACCTCACCGATGAGGTGACTTTCAAGGCCATATCACCCACTGATATGGCCTTTTTATCTGAGTTGTACCGCACCACACGGTGGCAAGAAGTGTTGCAGGCGCCATGGGATGATGAACAGCGCATTGCCTTCCTGAAACAACAGTTCGAAGCACAACATACTCACTACCAAAGCCACTACCCCCACGCTGAAAAATTGATCATTCTGCAAGATGACCTGCCCATCGGACGCATTTACCTCGATCGAGATGAGGTTTCCATCTGCTTGATTGACGTGGCGTTGTTGCCTGAGCACAGGAACAAAGGCCTGGGCACACAGCTGTTAAAAGAGTTGTTGACTGAAGCTGAGTTGACACAGAAAAAAGTGGTCATCCATGTCGAAAACTTCAATCCAGCATACCATTGGTATCTGAAACATGGATTCAAACAAATGGAAGACAAAGGGGTTTATCAGTACATGGAATGGCACCCTTAGTCGGTGTCTTATGCTTGGCTGGGCCTCAGAGAGTTAAGAAACAGTTCGTTACAAGTCATAAAATCCACACCAGTTAATCTTTTTCACTGATGGGCACAGGCCCTTTCACCCATTTTTCGTTTTCAAAGTGGTATCGAAAATGGTAGTCCTCAACTTGATTGTCTTGGTATACATCTGCAGTAAAAAAAACATCAATATGC
>JAUHZH010000022.1 GCA_030426065.1 Gammaproteobacteria bacterium | reverse complement strand
CGGTGATTTCTTCCTTGGCTTCAGGTTGTGAACTGTTGGACCACGTCAAAACACAGCTGCCTTATGCGCTGAGTGCAGGTGGTTTGAGTGCGGTGATTTATTTGATTTTAGGGTGGATGGGTGCATGAACGTTGATAAGTTAAAAGCAGCAGAAGGTCAATTCCTCCAGCTGTATCCTTTGGGGTTTAATGACCCCGAAATGGTCAAAATGGGCAACAAACACAAGTTGCCACAAATGATAGAGAAAGGCCAGCAAGGCTTCAGTCAAAGTGCTTTCAAAGACCGAAGTCAGGTGGCAGAAGACATGGTCAAATTAACCAGCCAATCGTCCTTGGTGTCGCTGTTTGAAAAACCCAAGTTCAGGGACCACGTCAAAACCTTGACGGCGGCTGACCGCAACCGTTTGGTGGATGCCTTTTATCAGCGCATCCACGGCGAAGCTCAGGAAGGCTTTGAAGCCATGGTGACTTTGCTTAAACCCGCTAAACTGGCCAAATGGTCATTGATCTCGGTCCTGCCTTATTACTTGGGCCCCGACACCGAAGTGTTTGTCAAACCAACCACTGCCAAAGGGGTCATTGCTCATTTTGAAGTGCCTGATTTGGTTTACCACCCGACACCGACTTGGTCCTTTTACCTGGGCTACCAAAAACTCATAAAAGAGATGAAAACACACACTGCCCAATCTTTGAAACCGAACAACGCCGCTTTTTGTGGTTTTTTGATGATGAGCATGAAATGACCCAAATCATGAAGGGAGGAAAGGAATGAAATATGTGATGGGAATCATCGGAGGTCTGTTCATCGGCGCTTACAGTGAATCGAGCTGGGGTGTGGTGATGGGCGGCTTGATGGGGTGGCTTTGGGCTTGGGTTTTGGGCTTGAAGCAAAAAATTGAAAAGCTTGAACAACAGTTGTCGAAACAACCACAAGGCCAAGCTCAAATTAAAACAGCCCAAGCTCAGTATGGGAAAGTGGCCAGCAAAACAGTGCCTGAATCTGATGTCGGTGCTCCAGAGCCAGACCAAACAACACAGCCCACTCAAAAACCGACAGCACCTGAAAGTGAATGGGTGGTGCCTGAGCTGGTGAGCGAACCTGATGAAGTTGAACCGCTGCCATCAGCAAAGGTTGAGGACATTGCATCAGACACGATGCAGCGAGGGGACATCGAATCGACGCCACCGGGGTTGTCACAAGCTTCAATGGCCGCTGGAAGTGAAGCCCGGATCACCCAAAAAACGGTGGTTGAAACTTCGCCATTGGACGATGCCATTGGTCAAGCTTTGAGCACGGTCAAGTCATGGGTGGTGGGTTATTTCAAAGGCGGCAACACCTTGGTCAGGACCGGTATGTTGGTGTTGTTCGTGGGTGTGGCCTTTTTATTGAAATACGTGGCAGAGCGAACCGTTGTGCCTGTTGAATACCGATACATTGCTGTGGTTTTGGGCAGCTTGTTGTTGCTGGGATTGGGCTGGCGACTGCGACACAAAAGGCCTGGTTTTGCATTGACCTTGCAAGGCGGTGGGCTGGGGGTGCTGTATTTGACCTTGTTTGCTGCGATGCGGTTGCACCAGTTGTTGCCGCATGGCGTGGTTTTGTTGTTGCTGATTGTGGTCGTGGCCGCCACGGCTTTGTTTGCGGTCATGCAAAATGCCATGAGTTTGGCAGTGATCGGCGTCTTGGGTGGCTTTGCGGCACCGATTCTCACTTCAACAGGCAGCGGCAGTCACGTCCAACTGTTTGCATATTATTTGATTTTGAACCTGAGTATATTCGCCATGGCATGGTTCAAATCATGGCGAATGTTGAACTTGTTGGGTTTTGTGGCGACCTTTGCGATAGGCAGTCTGTGGGGAGCCAAGTACTATCAACCGGTCCATTTCTCAACCGTCGAACCTTTTTTGGTGGCCCATTTTCTGTTGTATGTCGGAATCGCTGTTTTGTTTGCTTTCAAACAAGCACCCAATTTGAAGGGGTTGAATGACGGCACTTTGGTTTTTGGAACGCCCATCATTGTCTTTGCCTTACAGGCCGGATTGGTCAAAGACATGACATACGGCTTGGCCTATTCAGCTTTGGCCTTGGGTTTGTTTTATGTGCTGTTGGCTGTGGTGCTGAAACAGAAAGCTTCAAGTCAATTCAAAGATTTGATGGAATCTTTTGTCGCTTTGGGTGTGGGTTTTGGCACTTTGGCCATACCTTTGGCCTTTGATGGCCGCGTGACATCGGCGATGTGGGTGGCAGAGGCCAGTGCGTTGGTGTGGGTGGGCATCCGACAATCACGCTTGCTGCCTCGATTCAGCGGTTATGGCTTGGCGGTGCTGGGTGTTTTGGCATTTTTCGTTGAAGCAAGACAGACCACGGCTTGGCCTTTCCTGAATGCTGATTTTGTCGGCATGATGATTGTGGTGTTTGCTTCGCTGTTCATCGCACAACAAGCCAGGGCGCACCAAAAGGGGCTGTTGGCCATCGAAAAACCATGGGTTTGGTGGGTGGCCAGTGTCAATGCGCTGCTGTGGTGGTTGGCCAGTGGCCTCATTGAGTGGGGAACCCACATGCCTGAAACCCGTTACCTGTGGAACCCCATTTGGATGATGGTCACTGCGGTTTTGGCTGCGTATTTGGGTCGAAAACACGAGTTTCGTTTGTACCAACATGCGGCATGGGTAATTGCCGCGGCCATCATTTTCAGCTTGACTGATTGGCCCAACCCATATGTAGAGATGAGCCAGGCCATCATGAACCAGCGGTTCTTGGCTTGGTTGATTGTGGTTGTGTTTTATTGGTTGGCGGCCCGTTATTGGTTGAAGCAATCCATGCTGGAAGCACAAGATTCAGATGGGTTGTGGCGACAAGTTTCGCGCGCTTTCCTGATGGCTGGCGGTGTGTTGTGGCTGGCCAATGGTTTTTGGGAAATCCATCATTTCATCCCTGGTGAACTCATGTGGCCGGCTTGGCTGGCATTCGTGGCGCTGAGTTGGGTGGTGGCTGTGCTGCTGGTTCACCGACTGTATTGGCAAGATGCCCACCACTTGCGTTGGGCTTATTTGCCCTTGGTGCTGGTTTTGTTGTTGATGCAAACACCGATACAACCTTTCACTGTTTCATGGGGTTGGGCTGTTTGGTTGTTGACTTGGGCCGTCAATTACTGGATGTTGAGGGTGTACCAAAACAGTTGGCAAGCCATGGCAGAGGTTTATCATGTGGCGAGTTTGTTGGGCTTGGCTTGGTTTGTCTGCCACGGAACCTCACAGTCCACCGGTGCTTGGTTAGGATATGATCACATGGTTTACTTGGCGGCGCCTGGTTTGGCATTGTGGGGTGTGTTGATGCTGGTGTACATGATGAGGAAGCAACAGCGTTGGCCACTCAGCACGATGTCGATTGCTTATGAGCATCAAGCCGTACCCATTTTACTTTGGGTGTTGTGGTTGTTTTTGTTGTGGTTGAATTTCAGCGAACCTGGCCAATGGGCCGCTGTGCCGTACCTGCCGTTGCTGAATGTCATTGACTTGCTGGGATTGGCCAGTTTTTGGCTGACCATCAAATGGCACCAAAAGACCCAATGTGACTACTTCATTCAATCAAAGGCTTGGCGAATGGGCTTGATGGCCGCCTTGGCATTTGCTTTGCTCAATGCCACCATGCTTCGGGCATTCCACTTTGCCCTCGACATCCCTTATCAATTGGACCGCATGTTGGCATCGTTTACGGTACAGCTGGGTTTCAGTGTGTTGTGGGCCGTGACCGCAGTGGTCATGATGGTTTTGGCGACCAGAAGGCACAACCGCCTTCTTTGGCTTGCTGGCTTGGGTTTGATGGGCTTGGTGGTGGCCAAGCTGTTTTTGGTCGACATGTCGGCGTCAGGAAGCATCGAACGGATCGTGGCGTTTTTAACGGTTGGGGTGTTGTTGTCTGTGGTCGGTTACTTTTCTCCGATCCCACCAGAAACCCAAGCAGAGGAGGTCAGTGACAATGAATAAACACGCGTGGTCGTTGGCGCTTGTGTTGGTGCTCGGTTCGTCTGTGGCCAATGACAACATCACAGAGTGGCTATTGGTCAAGAGAGAGCCTGCGGCTGCTTTTCAATTGCCGATTCCTGCCACGGTTTATGAGCACAGCCACCATGGAGAATTGCGTGGTTTGAAAGTGATCAATGCGGTGGGGGACCCAGTGCCATTGCGCTTGACCTTGATGGAAGATGAACAGCAATCATCAACGGCACAAATCACACTGCCGGTGTTTCAAATCAATCAGTCGGTCCAAGTGCCCGAACGCAGTCAGCAAACACGCACCACTTGGGCAGGAGATGCCCAGTCATACCAAGTCACCACCACAGAAACGGTGAAAAAATACATCCAACACCAAGAAAAGACAGCGAGCAATCAGTTGCTTTTTGACGCCACGGACTTGCGAGGGGGGCATCTGGATCATTTGTTGCTGGATTGGCAGTTCGATGAGCCTGGTAATCGGGTGTTTACGGTGTGGCTGGAAGGCAGTCAGGACTTGTTGAATTGGCAGACCCTTAAACACCAGCAAAAATTGGTTGAGGTGAATACAGGCAGTCAAGTTTTGCTCGAAAACACCGTGCCGATTTCAGGACCTGCCCATGGCTATTATCGGATGACGTTTTTACAGCATCCGGTGCCGCATTTGAAAAAAGTCACCGCGGTGATGACTCGAAAGAGCCACATCAAAAGGCCATTACAGTGGCGTGAGATCAACACATTGGCAACAGAAGTAACGCCGGAAAACACCCACCGTGTGACATGGGACCATGGGGGGCACTTCCCCGTTGAGCAGGTTCAGGTTGAATTTGATTACCCCAATGTGTTTGCCGAAGTGGTGCTGTTCAGCCGCCCAAATGAAAAGCAAAGTTGGCGAAGATTGGCATCCGATCGCATTTATCATGTGGGGCAGGGTGAAGTGGCCATCAAAAAAAATCAGCTGACGATAGCAAGCAACACCGACCGTTTTTGGCGCATGGACATCAGCGCGCCGATTTCTTCACCTTGGGTGCACGGCGTGCGATTGGCATGGCGAGGCCACTGGCTTGAGTTTTTGGCTCAAGGCAAAGGGCCGTTCAAAATACAAATGCATCCAGGCGTCTTGGCACCTCATCCACCACCTGATTGGTACCATCAAATACCGCAAGCCTTACGTGATCAAATGTTCTCTGACAAGATTGCTTTGCAATTACCCAAATTCAAACCAGTTGCCCAAAATAAAGAAGAGTCACCACCTGTGGCTTGGCATCAAGTGGTCTTTTGGTTGGTGCTTGCAGCCAGCTTGCTTTTCCTCTTTTGGATGGCCAAAAACCTGATCAAAGACTCTGAAAAGTAAAAAATATGAATTTTTTTGACAAGGTTTGCTTCCCGATTGCGATATATATACATAGGTGCCTGTCAACCTCATAGGTACCAACACCAAGCACACCGTTTTGGTCTGTGTGTTTGGTGAGTCAAGGATGGCGTGGTCAAGGAAGGCATTGGTCCAGGATGGACTCCGTGTTTTGGTTTATCAGGGTTTTTTTGGTCCTCAATCAAACCCTGATTTTTTTCCTTCTAGTGACTTCAAATGTCTTCGCCTGTTAGACTTCACCGTTCCCAAATGGGCTGAAGTCCCGCTTCAAATTGTGAGCTGAATATCCCATACAACACATCACATTGACCGGGTCCAAGGCATTGTGTTTGGCCTTGGGCTGGTTGGGTTTCACCGTCTGGACAAGTCAAACAATTGGTGGCTCCTGACAAGTCTTGAAAAGACCCGCTGGGGCACAACGTGCATTCTTGAGACCCAATGAACTGTGAAAAAGAGCCGGCTTCACAATTCAAACACGTGCTTTGTCCAACTTCATTTTGATAGCGACCAGGCAGACAGGCAGTGCAATTGGCCATGCCAGTTTGGTCGGCAAAACTCCCCGGTGAACAGGACTCGCAATTGGTTTGACCTGCCTGATTTTGATAAGAGCCGATGTTACAGTCGATACATTCTGATTGTCCTGAACTGCTGGCAAATGTACCGGGTGAGCAGCTGGTGCAAGCAGCGGCGCCCAAGGTGTTATTGGCAGAGCCTGGTTCACAGGCCAAACAACTGCTTTGTCCTGCATTGTTTTGATATTGACCAGTGGGACACAACTCACAAGTGGCACTGCCAGCTACACTGGCAAATTGCCCCGGCTGACAAGCAGAGCAGGCGATGGCGCCCGTGGCTCCGTTGGCTGTCCCTGGCTCACAAGCGGTGCAACTGCTTTGACCTGAACTGCTTTGGTATCGGCCAGCGGGACAAAGGTCACAACTGGTGCTGCCGGCTGTGCTGGCAAACTGGCCTGGGTCACACTCAGTACAAGCAACCGCTCCCGAAACGTCACTGAATGTGCCCGCTTGGCATGTTTTACAGGTGGCTTGGCCAATTTCGTCTTGGTACTCGCCGGGTTGGCAATCATTACAAGCGATGGCCCCCTGCTGACTGGAAAATCGGCCTTGTGTACATGATTGACATTGTGTGGCGCCGGTCACTGGGTTGAAAGTGCCCACTGGGCAGAGTTTGCAACTGGGCTGGTCGAATTGGTCTTGGTAAGTGCCGGCACTGCAAGCAAAGCACTGGCCATTGTCGTTGAAAAATCCCGGCTGGCATGGTGTATAAGAAACGGCGTTGTTTTGAACCACTGAAGCGCCTTGGAATTGTGTGAATGAAACCGAAAGGTTGCTGCCGCTACCTGCTGGTGTTAAGCAGCTGATGTTGAAATCATCCTGATTGATGATGTTGCAAACTTGGCCACCAATCAGCACTTGCCCAGGCATGGCGCCGAAATTTTGACCGATGATATTGAGTTGTTCTCCGCCAACTTGGTTCAGGTTTTGTAATGAGAAGCCATTGAACGTCGGTGGGTTGTAACTGAAAATGTGGTTGTTGCCACTGATGTCTTGGACCCAAGTGGGTTCATGGACGATGACAGGCACTTGTCCCGTTCCCGCCGGAACTGCACATTCGATGGTGCTGGGGTCGATGACAACCATGTTGCCACAAACCTGACCACCGACTGTGATGCGGGTGACACCGGGAGCGTCCAGCAAGCCCGAAACGGTTAAAGGGTATCCACCTGTGGTTTGGCCCGAATTGGGAGAAAGGCTGACCGCATAGTCATTGGCCCAAGTCGGTAAACTGACTAAGCCAGTCAAAATCAAAATCAAAAAACGCATGTAACCATCCCCCGAATCAATGAAACTTCTAATGATTTTAACATAAGTTAAAGAGGATCACTGATGGTGTATACCCGCAGTGATCCTGGGTGAGTGAACACATTGTTCAAAGACAGCTGTGAAAATGAAGAGCAAATAGAGTTTTCAAATTCAATTTTATTAATGTCTTCAATATCAATGGCTTAAGTCTGTTCTTTAGGTTTCTTTAGATTTCTTTGGAGTATTTTCATGCAAAGGTTGAAGCAGTTTTCTATGGTTTGAGGTTCTTTACAATTGAGCAAAAACATGAAAATCATATTTTTATTGGCACTCAGTATTTTAGTTTTTCCTGTGTCAGCCAAAACATATTCTATGGATGACTTAACGGTTAAAATCAACCAGAATGAATACAAACAAATGACCAGTGTGGTGGTTCTTCAAGATACCAAAATCGTCTATGAGCATTATTTCAATGGGGCAGACAAAGGGACACAGCACGACATGAGGTCAGCCAGTAAATCGTTGACCTCGTTGGCAGTTGGTAAGGCCATTGATGAAGGGCTTTTGAAAGGTGTTGATGAAGTTGTATTGACTCACTTCAAGGACAAATTCCCTTTGAAAAATATGGATGACAGAAAATCTAAAATCTCCATTGAAGATTTACTGACCATGAGCAGCTCGCTTGAGTGTGATGACTGGAACTCGGCTTCGCGTGGTAATGAGGAGCGCATGTATCTGATAGAAGATTGGAGTGGCTTCATTCTCGACTTGCCCATTCGTGGGACGCCTCCCTGGAAGAAAACCCCAAAAAACAGTCCGTATGGTCGGTCATTCTCCTACTGCACAGGCGGTGTTCAGGTTTTGACTGAATTGGTTGAGCGAGTCAGTGAGGTGCCGATGAAGACATACTTGCAAGAAAAACTATTCAATGAAATGGGCATTGAACCGCCTCAATTCACACAAACACCTTTGGGTTTTACCAATGGAGGTGGGGGAGCCAGGTTAACCTCTCGCGATTGGGTCAAGATAGGTGAACTGATATTGAATCACGGCAAATCCAACAAAAAGCAATTGATCAGTAAAGAATGGATGAAGCAGTCATTCAAGCCACGCGCGGTCATTGATGAAGACCGCAAGATTGAATACGGTTACCTGTGGTGGCTGTTTGAACATGAGGTTGAAGGACAAAACATCATTTCATATGCGGCTTCTGGTAACGGTGGAAATTACACCTTCATCACGCCAGAACTGAATTCAGTGACGGTAATAACCAGCACTGCCTACAACACCAACTTCATGCACAAACAATCCCAAGAAATTTTTTCCCAACATGTGTTGCCACAATTAATGAAACAAACAAAAAATCAATAACTTTGAGGGTCTAAAAAAGAGGTCGGCAGCCAATCAGAAGCAAGTACTTGTTCGCGTTGTCTGTCGACGTCATCCCTCATTTTTTCTAAAATCTGCTGGAAGTCATCATCATTGAGCAGTGCTTCGAAAGGCGGTAGTTTTTGTATCCATCTGTGGTTTCTGTATCCCGCATCAAAAGCCGATTCCAGTTGGCTGATTGATGCTTCAGTTTTACCAAAATGACTGAGGTATATGGACTTAAATACGCCTTGATCAGGCCAATTCACAGTTGATGAGAGCCATTGTTTTTCAAATGTTAGTTTCTGCTGTTCTGTGATCTGCTCTTTGCTTAAGAAGTACCAAAGATTGGCTTCAAAGTGTGTCTGATCAACCTCCAAGGCTTGGCTGAAGTGACTGCGACTTTGTTCATTCAAACCATGCTCCATCCATTCAATCAGCCCCAGAATCACGTATATTTCAGGTCTTTGTATGTCTCGTTCCAATGCTTCTGATAGGGTGTGCTTGGCCTGCCTGAAATCTCCAGTGGCAATCAAATGTTTCGCCCTTTGTTGTGTGGCAAAAACACTGTCAGGTGACAATTCATCGGCTTTTTGATACCAGGCTTCAGCAATCCGGTCGAAGGCCAAAAGCTCTAAAGTGTTGGCAATTTGCAGGTCAATATATGGTGCAGATGAACCCAAATGGGCTATATTGATTTTCAATGCGGACACAAGGTTTCCACTTTGTGTATAAAGGTATGCCAATGAACTGTTGGCTGAAACGCTGTCAGGATCCAGTTCAATCGCTTGTAGATAGTATTTAATGGCTGTTTGGATTTCTCCTTGTGCATCATAGACAAAACCCAATGCCAACCACGACTGTGTGTTTTGGGGATCCAATCGAGTGGCCGCAAGGGCCATGTCTTTGGCTTCAATCAGTAATTGATCTGGTTGATTGAACTTGGTGACTTGGTGAGACAAAGCCAAAGAAATGCCCACCATGGCTTCAGCATTTTGAGGTGTGGCTTCAAGGGCTTTGCGAAACAAACCCAATGCCAATTCATTGCTTCTGTGGTCATGCTTTTTTAAGTATTTCCAAGCCTGTTGAATGTATTCCGCTTTGATGGAAGTCACCAGTGGTGGTGCTTGTTTGGTTTTTTGGGTCAGGTGTTTGTAAGATAAAACAGCGCACGTAATGAACAAGAAAAAAGCAGAAACAATGATCAATCTTCGATATCGTGTTGAAGTTGTTTTTATGGATTCATTGCTGCTAACTTCAGGAACCCAGCGGTAGCCAACACTTCGAATGGAGGCAATGTAAGTATCTGGAGCCTCACCATCTGAGCCCAAAGCCTTTCGCAGGAGGGCAATGCGTTGCGTCACTGTTTCTTGGCTGACCTCCAAGCCTTGCCAGACTTCGTCCATCAGCTGGTCGAAGCTGACAGTATTCGGATGGTGCTCAAGCAACACGACCAAAGTCTGGTAAGACAAGTGAGGGAGTTTAATGCACTCATTCTCTTTATAGACCTCACGGGTCGTGGTGTGGATGGTGAGGTCTTTGGTTGAATAAACCGGGGGCATTTGGTTTTTGGGTGTTGTTATGACTTAAGTGCTTTTATTTTAATCCAACAATCGGTTCATTCAACTTCTTTAAGTTTGCCCAATCCTCGTGTTTCACCTGGCTTTGAAAAGTAGGGCTTTCCTGTTTGTTTGAGGGCTTCAGGAACTTGCTTGGGTACGTGTACGCCAACGGATTCATTTGCATTGATGCGCTGACTCAAAATGCCCGGGCCATAAGTGCTGTTGAAAAACCAGTAGGGTGGAAAAGCCGTGTCGGTGACTTTCGCTTGCCACAAGTCCTGGTAGGGTTTGAAATGAACATCATTGGGGTCGGCATCACCCATGTGCATGACGGTGGTGCCTTCTGCCAAGGTCACTCGAAACAGCAAATTGGACACATCCAATCGTCGGGTGGGCCAACCGGCATGAGGAATGCGCACCACATCAATCTGAAGCCCTGCGACATTCAATGACTGGGCTGGGTCGCCATACTTCAATTCAATGGCGTTCAATTGCTTTGAAACTGCCTTGGCGTTGGGTAGTGCATTCAATTGATCGACGGCTTGCTTGGGGGCAAAGAGTTGGGTTTGAGGGAATTGTGTCAAATACTTCAATACCTGATCAGCCGCAAAATGATCGCCATGGGCATGGCTGATGAAAATGGCATCGATGTCGTCATAAGGTGCTTTGTTGGCAAACAGGGCAGCCAGGATGTCATCAGGCACCAATTGGTATATGTCGAAACTGTTGTGAAAGAAAGAATCAAAGACAATTTTGCTGTCGCCATGATGGACCATCACGGCTTCGTTGCCCAGGTAGGTGGCGGATCCAGTTTGTTCATCATGGGCCGGGCTGGTTAAAACAGTCAGCAACAAGGTAAAAAAAGTGCAGGTGCGCATGGTCATTACAGTTTAGAATTAAAGGGGATTATAACCCATGGTTAGGCGCATCATTGGCGTCTTACTGTCCTGTTCGAAAAGGAGTCTTGTGTATGTATCAACTGTTCATTGCCAATAAAAATTATTCTTCCTGGTCATTGCGTCCTTGGGTGCTGATGACCTCGTTAAATATTGCTTTTGAAGAGCGGCTGCAAGTTTTTGATTCGACCAACAATTGGGAGGCTTTTCGTCAATTCAGTCCCAGTGGCACCGTTCCCTGTTTGCAAGACGGTGACACCACCGTTTGGGACTCACTGGCCATTATCGAGTACTTGGCTGAGCGCCATCAGGGTGTTTGGCCTGAGAATGATGCGCAAAGGGCTTGGGCAAGGTGCGCAACAGCAGAGATGCATTCGGGTTTTTCTCACCTGCGGACCGTGTGTGGGATGAATTGCAGTGTGCGGGTTAAATTACATGAAATCCCACCGGGCTTGGCCAAAGAAATGGCTCGATTGGATGAGCTGTGGTGTCAGGGTTTGGCGCGTTTTGGCGGGCCATTTTTGACCGGACGACGTTTTACGGCGGTTGATGCTTTCTACGCCCCAGTGGCATTCAGGGTGCAGAGTTATGGTCTTGAGCTGAGTGAACCAGCTGCCGCATACGTGGCAACTTTGCTGTCGTTACCCGCCATGCAATCTTGGTACCAAACCGGTATCAAGGAGCCTTGGGTCGATCCAGCACATGAGTCTGATATTGTGCAGTTCGGAGACATCATCGAAGATGTCAGGAAACCGTCATGAAACAGTTGTTGGACAAAACCAAAGATTGGGCATTGGCTTACTTGGATGCCATGAATGACCTGCCGATTCAAGTCAGCGATTCTCAACGCCAAGCATTGTCAGAAATGGATTTTGAGTTGCCTGATGAAGGTCGCGATGCTGAACAAGTGATTGAACAGATGAATCGGGTCTTTTCTCAAGCGACCATGAAGATGACGTCGAGTAAATTTTTTGGGTTTGTCATTGGGGGTGCTTATCCATTC
>JAUHZH010000398.1 GCA_030426065.1 Gammaproteobacteria bacterium | reverse complement strand
CACCAGGATTCGCCATTATAGAACCTGGAGTCCAATTGGAATTGAACCTGCAACAGAATCTCAGGCTAATTGTTGGAATCAATTATAGATACATGGACCTGTCCAGATTCGAAGAACTCAACAGAAATGATCTCGATGGACTAGGGTTACATTTTGGTTTGAAAATGGGGAAATTTTAAACCTCTTCTCTTTTATAGACTTCTCGAACTGTTGAAATAATTATGAGAGACATCTTCAGCTATCCGCTTCATACGTACCAAATAATACCTATTTTCTAATTAGAACTTCCCGTTCCACCGATAAATAATTACGAGGAACATCTTCTGCCAATAAACCACTCGCAGCCAGCCATTGGAGATAAGCGTTGTACACTTGAGTTTCGACTTCTAATAGGAGTTGCTCTTGCTTGAGGAGTTGTTCTTTGATTTGGACCAATGTGAGCGGTTTTTCACCGGGAATTTGGGAAACCTGGGTATAAAGCTTTCGTGTATGCCCATTGGCTGCTTTTTCCTTGAACAATTGCCAACGGTTGATCAGGTCTTTCAATTCCTCTCGGAATCGAAATTCCTTGGAAGCCGACTCCCACTGAGTTTGGTTCAATTCTGCTTCGGCACTTCGCCATTGAATTTCTTGTAGAAAACGGAATTGTTGAAGTTATTGAATCTATTAGAAACTGTAAGACCAGAAGGTTGGTATTATTATAATCAAAGACATCAGGTGATGTTTTATCAGGAGGTAAGCAAGTTAAAAGATCGTAAGGACAACCAACAAGGCTTGGGTTAGACACCCATATGTTTGAAAAGCACGTGGATGGCGGATTGGACACCCACATTTCATTAAGAACGCTGGTGTCCTTAATGAGCTGGCGAACCGCAATACTTCCATCTAACCCCATTGAGTAGGCACTCAAGTGTTTGCCAATGCCCAAGTTGAGCTGCCTCCCATGACCCAAAACTTGATCGCATTCAGTCAGTTTTTAAGCCAGTATGGCATTTGGCTACTGCTCGTCACGGTGCTTGCCATGGGCGGTTTTTGGGCTTTGATGAAACAAACTGATTTCCGCTTGAAGTGGCATGGGCGTTTGATGAAAATCCCAGGATTGGGGCCTTTGATTCGCACCTCTCAAGCCGCCAAGTTCACGCGCACTTTGGGCATCTTAAGCCAAAGTGCCGTCCCCATCGTGCAGGCATTGAGCCTCTCTTCCAAAGTGGTCAGCAACGCCCGGTTCAAGTCAGCTTGCGAACAAACCGCCCATGCGGTGCGGGAAGGTGCGGGCTTGGCACGGGCGATGGACAATGCCAAAGAATTTCCCGCCTTGACCGTCAAATTGGTCCATGCGGGAGAACAAAGTGGCAATTTGAGCGAGATGCTGCAACGGGCTGCCCAGATTCAGGAAAAAAATGTCGAAAACAAACTGGCCAGCTTGATCGGTGCGATACAGCCTTTGGCCATTTTAATCGTTGGCGTGATCGTTTTGTATATTGTTTTGGCGATGTTGTTGCCCATCTTCCAGATGAATTCGGTGATCCAATGAATCGCATCATCCAATTCAACCGGGTCAGTAAATCGTACGGCAAACACAACAAAGCCTTACACGACGTCAGTTTTGATGTTGAATCGGGTGAGATGCTGTTCCTGACAGGACATTCTGGCGCGGGTAAAACTTCGATTCTGAAATTGATCATGTGTATGGAAGACATCAGTTATGGACAAGCAGCGGTCAATGGTTTTGCTTTGCGTCAATTGAACAACCACAGCTTGCCCAAATACCGCCAAACCATTGGCATGATTTTCCAGGACCATCAGCTGTTAGAAAACCGCACCATCATTGACAACATCGCCTTGTCATTGTGGCTCAGGGGACACAGCAAACACGATGCCTTGAAGCAAGCCCGCGTTGTTTTGAATCAAGTTGGACTGTCTGATAAAGCCAATTTTTATCCCAATGAGCTGTCCAGTGGACAACAACAAAGGGTCGGAATTGCACGCGCCATCATTGCCAAACCTGACATTTTGTTGGCCGATGAGCCGACTGGTAACCTGGACCCCGATTTGTCATTGGAGTTGATGGAGTTGTTTTTGCAAATCAACCAGCAAGGCACCACTGTGATCATCGCCACCCATGATTTGTTCCTGATCAAACGACTAAGGAAACGGGTTTTGGTCTTGGACTCCGGTCGTTTGATTGACGATTACAGGCCCGACACATGAACCAAAGTGTCAGCCAACAACCGAGTCGCATGGCCACATTGTACCGAGGCCACACACGTGCTTTGAAAGAAGGGCTGCTGATGCCCATGCAGACACCCTGGCGCAGCCTGTTCACCGTCATCACACTGGCCATCTGTTTTTACCTGCCCTTGGTGATTTGGACCGTGTGGCAAAATTTTGACGCCTTAGAAGAACAGTGGCAAAGCCGCGGTTCGATGGCTGTTTTCCTG
>JAUHZH010000397.1 GCA_030426065.1 Gammaproteobacteria bacterium | reverse complement strand
GCCTGTGGCGCGGTCAGTTAACACACCACCCGTGGATGTTATTTTGATCAGGTCAGCACCATATTTGATGGCGTTTCTGGCGGCCCTTCGACAATCATATGGGCCATCGCAAATGGTGGCATCGGTGTAAATTTCCATCAAGTCGGGCTTCAAACCACTGACATCGGCGTGTCCACCGGTGATGCCCACGCCGCCTGCAGCAACGACACGAGGGCCATCAATCCAACCGTATTTGATGGCGTCCCTATAGGCATACATGTACTGTTCATTCGAACCCACATCCCGAACGGTGGTGAAGCCAGCTTTCAAGGTTTTCATGCCGTAGTGGATGATGCGCATGCCTTGCAGTTGATCAGACATTTTCATGCTGTCATTGAAGCGGTTGGGTCCGCGTTCATGAGTCAGGTGCACATGCATGTCCATCATACCGGGCATGACAAAAGCGTGTTTCAGGTCGATGTGCGTCACGGATTCGTCTTCACTGACTTGGTAGCCTGACACCACGTCTTGAATGACGCCGTCTTTGATGATGAGGGTTTGTTCTTTACTGGGTTGCTCGCCGGGTACACTCAACAAGGTGCCGGCATGGATGTATTGGGT
This sequence comes from Gammaproteobacteria bacterium, assembly GCA_030426065.1. Classification (GTDB taxonomy): domain Bacteria; phylum Pseudomonadota; class Gammaproteobacteria; order Xanthomonadales; family Marinicellaceae; genus Marinicella. The sequence continues at coordinate 1,869 of JAUHZH010000397.1, read as the reverse complement.
TTCTGCCAAGGCGGGTGCAGCAAGGGTCAAACTTGCCAACACAGTGAAAATGACTTTTTTCATGGCTTTCTCTGGATTAAAACCCAAAAATTATAAGCCAAATGCGTCCAGCAAAACTTACTTTTCTACAAAAGCCCTTTCGATGACGTAGTCACCTTTGTAACCAATACGTGGAGATATGGTCAACTGATGTTGGTCCAACAAATTGGAAATTTCTTCCAACATGTCGGGGCCACCACAAACCATGGCACGGTCGGTGTCTGGATTCATTTGTGGCAAGGCCAAGTTCTCTGCCAACTGACCGTTGCTGATCAATTGGGTGATCCTGCCTTCGTTGATGAATGGCTCTCTGGTGACCGTTGGGTAGTAAACCAATTGCTTTTTGATCACATCACCCAAGTACTCATGTTCATGCAAGGTTTCTTCAATGAATGTTTTGTAGGCCAGATCAGACACATAACGAACACCATGAACCAATATCACTTTTTCAAACCGTTCGTACACATCAGGATCGCGAATCAATGACAAAAAGGGCGCCAGGCCAGTGCCTGTTGAAAGCAAATACAAATTCTTACCTGGGTGCATGTCTTCCAGCAACAAAGTACCTGTGGGTTTTTTACTGACCAAAATCTCATCACCCACTTGGATGTTTTGCAGGCGAGAGGTGAGGGCACCATCAGCCACTTTGATGGAAAAAAATTCGAGGTGGTCTTCGTAATTGGGGCTGGCAATGGAATAAGCACGCATCAATGGCTTGCCATCCACTTCAATGCCCATCATGACGAACTGGCCGTTCTCGAATCGAAAACCAGTGTCCCTTGTGGTTTTGAATGAAAATAAGGTGTCATTCCAATGGGTGATTTCAGTGACGGTTTCGGTGTTGATGTTTTTCATGCGTGGGCTGTCTTTGCTACTCAGCGTGCATTATAGTGATTGATGAGCGGTTTTCAAGTGTTTGTTGATAATCATTCTCAATAAGCGGATATCAAAATGTTCGTGCTAAAATGTTTTCATTTGGAAAGCACATGCGCATGGGCACTTTGTTTTTGATTGTGTTGGCTTTGATTGCCTTACCTCTGGCTTGGTTGATTGGTTGTTACAACCAGATTGTCAAGCTGAGGAATTTGATGGAAGACGCGTGGAGTGGCATCGAAGTGCAGCTGAAAAGGCGGCATGAATTGATTCCGGCTTTGGTTCAGATTGCTGACAGGTACGCACACCATGAAGCTGAAGTTTTACTGAACACAGTCAAATCTAGGCAGCAAAGCCCACCCGATCGCTCAAAAACACAAAAAGAAGAACAGGTCCTGAGTGGACAATTGAGGCAGTTGTTTGCTCAAGCAGAAGCCCACCCGGATTTAAAAGCCAATCAACAGTTTTTACACATCCAAAAACAGCTGGTTGATGTGGAACACGACCTGCAAATGGCCCGCCGTTATTTCAATGGCACGGTCAGGAATCACAACACTTTGATTCAATCATTCCCCACTTTCATCGTGGCCAAACATTTGAACATCCGTTCGGCCGAGTTTTTTGAATTTGAACCTGATTCAAGTCAATAGAATCCCCGCCTCAAAAAAAACCCTGCCATTTGGCAGGGTTTCTTTAGCTGTTGAGTTTCAGTTACTCAAAACCATCCATGAAAATCAAATCATTGGGCACGGTGCTGCACACATTGGGTGTGTGGACGTCACTGTAGACCAATTCATCCAAGTAAAAACCCTCAAATTCGGCGCCAGGATCTGAAGAAAAACTCCAGCGGATTTGAACGGTTTGACCTGCATAAGGACTCAAGTCATGAGACACGGCTTCAAATCCTGAAGAGTTGCCACCGAAGGCCCCTTGCGTGGCAGGGTAGCCACAGACATT
>JAUHZH010000396.1 GCA_030426065.1 Gammaproteobacteria bacterium | reverse complement strand
AATTTTGAAAATGAAGCGGATTTTGATCGCGCAGGCAATCCTTACGGTGACGGTTGGGAAATTTTTTATCGAATGGCAGAAGAAGACGCCGACATGATGCTGTGGCTGGGTGACAACTGGTATTACCGAGAAGTCGATTTTGATGCAGAGCAGAGTTTACTCTACCGCGTGATGCGCGATCGCTCTTGGCCCCATTTGCAGCCCTTGATGCACAAAATGCCCAATTACGCCATTTGGGATGACCATGATTTTGGCCCAGACAACTCGGGCAGTGATTTCATTTTCAAGGACAAAGCCCTTGAGCTGTTCAAAAACTACTGGGCCAACCCAAGCTACGGCATGCCCGAAGCCAAGGGCATCTACAGCAAAGTCAGCTTCAATGATGTGGACTTCTTTTTGTTGGATGATCGCTACCACCGCTCTCATGAGCATTTCCCTGATGGACCTGAAAAGATTATGTATGGCCCAGAACAGTTGACTTGGCTCAAGAACCAATTGTTGGGTTCCAATGCGCCCTTTAAATTCATTGTTGGCGGCAACCAAATGCTCAATGATTACCACCCTTGGGAAGGATGGGACAAATACCGCCACGAACGTGACGCCTTTTTACAATGGGTCAGTGACGCGGACATCGATGGATTGGTGTTCCTCAGCGGTGACAAGCACCACAGTGAAATGCTGAAAATCAAACGAACCAACAACTACCCTCTGCATGAAATCACCTGTTCGCCCTTCACGGCGGGCACCCATGAACATGCTTTGGAAGACGATTTGAAAAAGCCCACATTGGTCAAAGGCACTTTGGTTGGTACCAAAAATTACTGCAAACTGAGTTTCACTGGCCCAAGGAAAGACCGCAGGTTGGCCGTCCAAGTCATCGGCCCAGAAGGGCAAACCCACTGGAAAAAAACCATTAAGGCCAGCGAATTGGTCCGTAAAGATTGAACATGCTGCACAGCAACGACCAAGAACAATTCAACCGTTTAGAACGTCGCAATTTGCAAATTCTGAACCTGTTCCGCTTGTTCGTTGCTTTGTTTTATTTTGCCATCAACCACAATACGGGTTTCACCACATCTTATGACCCCAGTCAATTTCACCACCTGACTTCTGCCGTGGTGGTTTTTTACTTGGTTTGTGCGCTGATGGTGGCTGTCATCAGTTACGTTTCGAATCAGGTCGATGCCACACGCATCAGTAAGTTCACCTTATTGATTGACAGTTTTGTCATGATATTCATGGCCTATGCCACCAACGGCATCACACAAGGCATGGCCATCCTGCCCGTATTGGCGGTTGGTTCATCTTCGATCTTGTACCGAAAAGCAGCCAACATCTTATTGGCACCCACTTTGGCATCAGTGCTGCTGTGGATGATGCCAAGCTGGGTTAATTTTCAAAATTTGGTCGACATCGCCAATTCCAGCAAATTGCTCCACATCCTTGCATACTTTGTGATTGCTTTGTTGGGCATCAGACAATCCATGTCCTTCACCAACACCTTAAAAATGTACCGTGCACAACGCAAAACCATTTCAGGTTTGGAAAACCTCAATCAGGTGGTGATTGAAAAACTCAGCCAAGGTGTGGTGATATATCAAAAAGACCACGTCATTGTACACGCCAACCAAACCGCCAAAGAATTGCTGTTTTTGGATGATCGCATTTTCCTGCCCGACTCGGTGATTCAAGCCATGACAAAAGGCCAATCTGGGCATGTGTACCAAAACAGCAAAGGCATGACGCTTTATCTGCGTCCCACCCTGATCAGTGAAGAACAAAACTTACACCTGTTGTTCATCGAAGATTCCAGCTTTTTGAAAAAAGCGGCTCAGCAATTGAACTTGGCCTCTTTGGGCAAAATGTCGAGCTCAATTGCCCATGAAATCCGCAACCCTTTGGCCGCCATCAACACCGCTTCAGAATTGCTTCTTGAATCACCTGACCTCAAAGAACAGGACAAGGAAATCAGTCAAATCATCGTCAACAACGTCAGAAGGGCCAACAGCATCATTGAAGACGTGTTACAAATGTCACGCCGATCTACGGCCGAACCGAAAGAGTTGCTGATCAAGGCTTTGCTGGAAGAATTGAAGTCTGATATGGTGATGCAAAAGCAAGCCAGAATCCATCAAATCTCGATTGAGATTGACTTGCCGAAAAAGACCATCTTGTTTGACCCCAACCACATCCAACAGGTGCTGTGGAACTTGTCAACCAACGCCATCAAACACGGTGAAGATGGTTTATTGAAAATCGTTGTCAATGACCAACACATGGACTTCATGAACAAGGGCAAACCATTCAGCGAAGAAACCACCCAAAACCTGTTCGAGCCCTTTTTCACAACCCACAGCCGCGGCACCGGATTGGGCTTGCACATTTGTCGAGAACTGTGCCACGACAACCACGCCAAACTCACCTACCTGTACGATGAACCCCATCATTTATTCCGCCTGACCTTTAATTTATCAG
>JAUHZH010000021.1 GCA_030426065.1 Gammaproteobacteria bacterium | reverse complement strand
CCAATCTTTGGGTCTGTGGAACCGCAGTGGGATTTCCTTGACCGCATCACCCGGTTTCCAGTTGTTGGGTTTGGGGGCATTTTTTAAGTTCACGGTGACGGTGGCTGGATACACCGTTTCGCCAACAAATTCGGCACCGCGTTGGGTTGTTTGAGCGATCGCGCCTGCACTCAAACTGAGTGCGGCGAGAACCGCCAAAGATTTAGTTACGTTCAATGTCATTCTCCTCTATTGGTGTTTTTGTTTGATCAGTCTGATGAATCCGGTGTCTGTTTGGATGTCAAATTGTCGATGGGCTTTTTCTGAACCAAAGAAAACGGATCGACCCGCTTTTCTCATGCTTTCGATCAATGACGCATCGTTGCTGCTGGTGGCTGTACCGGATGTGGTTTTGAATGTATTTTCACTGTCTTGGTGAACGTACACATTGACATCACCTTTGTGTGATTTCAGCAGGTGTTGGGTGGGGTTCGGGTTGTTCTTGGCTGTTAAATGGATGTCTCCATTCTGGCTGAACAAGTCGACGGCTTCTGTGGTTTTGATTTTAATGTCACTGTCAATGGATCGGGCTTTGATCACACTTTTAAGCCCTTTGCTGGTCAATTGACCACGTGCTATGTCAAGGTCCAAACTGAGCACGGATGGAACAACAATCACGGCATCCACTCGGTGATCATCCGGTAAATCTTCCGCGTTTTTAAACAATACCTCTGCTTCAATCAGTCCATCTGATTCTTTGAAATCAATGCGCACTTCATGTTGTTTAGACGACTGGGCCACGGCATGAAACACCAGCTTTTCATCGGCTGAGCTCCTCAATCTGATGTGACCATGGTGGTTTTTGAAAATCAGGGTGGTGGGCTTGGAAATGTGTTTTTCCCAATGAATTCTTTCTAAGGCGGCAGGTTGTGACGCAACCACATCACCAACAAAAAACAAAATCAAGATCAGAGGTAACAAACGGGGCATGGCATCGAAAAATTGAAAGACCTTAGCTGATGATGCCCTCAAATGCAAGGCTATATTAGGAAAAGCTTTTGTTGATGGTCAATTTTTTCATGGTATTGGATTCCCAAGCCCAAAAGACGCACTGGCAACCGCTGTCTTTTCCATGCTTTTTCAGTCAATGCACGGTAGTGTTCCAGAGCCAAAGGCCTGTGACTGAGTTGTGCCGTTGTGCTTTTGAAATTGTTGAACCGGACTTTGACATACAGTGATTTGATGTCCTGACGCTTTGTCTCCATGCTTTTCAAATGCCTGGCCACCAACATGTCATACAACCGAGGCAAGGCTTTTTGACATGCAGCCAAATCCTGTAAATCTTGCAGGAAGGTGTCTTCAACGCTGACTGATTTTCTGATTGATGATGTGCGCACTGGCCGGTCATCGATGCCTCGACATAAATGATGCAGTTGGCCGCCAAACTTACCAAAGTGAGTTTGTAGTTGTTGTGAGTTCAACGCTTGCAAGTCTGCACAGGTATGCAGACCCAAGCGATGCATCTTCTTGGCGGTGACCTGGCCTACACCATGGATTTTTTTAACTGGCACCGAACCAATAAATCCGGAAACTTGCTCAGGAGTGATCACAAACTGACCATTGGGCTTATTCCAGTCACTGGCAATTTTGGCCAGAAACTTGTTTGGTGCAATGCCCGCCGATGCCGTCAATTGATGTTCATCCCAAATGTCTTTTCTGATGGCTTGAGCGATCAATGTCGCACTGCCTCGCTGATGGGGGCTGTCAGTGACATCAAGGAATGCCTCGTCTAAACTCAATGGTTGGATGGTGTCGGTGTACCGTTTGAAGATGGCCTTGATGCCCTTAGACACCGATTGATAGACTGACATTCTGACGGGCTGTATCACCAAATCAGGGCATTTTTTGATGGCTTGACCCATGGGCATGGCCGAATGGACACCATGAGCTCGTGCTTCATAATTGCAAGTGGCCACAACCCCCCTTTTGTTTGGTTGACCACCAACAGCCACTGGCATCCCAGCCAATTCAGGAAAATCCCTGACTTCAATGGCTGCATAAAAGCAGTCCATGTCCACATGTATGATTTTTCTTGTCTTTGCCTCAGAGCCGTTCATCAACAGTGTCTTTGGGTAAGGCGCCTTTGAGGTCAATCAACAAACCATCATGTTTAAGGTGCGACCTGACATCCATGTCCAAATACTGCTGATGTGAAACAGCCAAAATGGCCAAATCGTAATGCCCCGCAGGCAAAGCCTGAAGCAAAGGGATGTTCAATTCTTTCTGCGCTTCTTCTGCATCAGCCCAAGGGTCGTGAACATGAACCTGGGCATGCAAGGCCGTCAACTCTTTAAAAATGTCGGCCACACGGGTGTTGCGAAGGTCAGGGCAATTTTCCTTGAAAGTCAGGCCCAAAATCAGAATCTTGGCATCAACAATGTGCTTTTTATTGAGCGCCATCAATTTCAAAACACGAGCGGTGACGTATTCAGGCACCTGTTCATTGATGCGCCTGGCGGTGGCAATCAAGGCAGGAAAATGACCACTTTGCTGTGATTGATGAATCAGGTAATAAGGATCAATGCCGATGCAATGGCCACCCACCAACCCAGGGGTGAACTTGAGGAAATTCCATTTCGTGGAAGCCGCCTCGATCACATCCAACACATCGATGTTCATTTTGTGGAACATCATCATCAATTCATTCATGAAAGCGATGTTGACATCCCTTTGGGTGTTTTCAATCGCTTTGGCCGCTTCGGCGACTTGAATGCTGGGTGCCACATGACAGCCAGCTTCAATGATGCGGCCATACATTTGACCCAAAAATTTTGCCGTTGAAGCATCCGAGCCAGACACCACTTTGATGATGTTGGTCAAAGTGTGGACTTGATCTCCTGGATTGATGCGTTCCGGTGAATACCCCAAAAAATAATCCTGATTCAGTTTCAGGCCGGTCAAACGACTGATCATGGCACCACAAATGCTTTCTGTTGCCCCTGGGTACACCGTCGATTCATAAACCACCACATCGCCTTTTTTCAAATGACTGCACAAGGTTTCTGTGGCGGCTTTCAGTGGTTTTAAATCCGGCGTGTTGTTGGCATCCACAGGTGTGGGGACAGTGACGATGTAGCAGTTCGCCTGGGCCAAGTCAGCTTCATCTTGTGAGAATCTGAGGCCTTGATTCATGGCCTTTTGTAGCTGCGCTGAAGGCACTTCCAATGTGCTGTCTTGTCCTTGCTTCAATTGCGCAATCCGCGAACCATTGATGTCGAATCCCAGGGTAGGAAAGTGGTCAGCAAAAGCCACGGCCAAAGGCAACCCCACATACCCTTGCCCAATGACCGCAATGTTCAGCGTATTCAGATTCATCAGATATCAAAAACCGGTAGTTTTTTGTCCACCAGGTGCTGACTCAGTCGAACGTACTTAGGCAATCCATCTGGACCATAGGGAGGATAGGCTTCTCCTTCAATCAAGGGCTGTAAATACCGGCGACATGCTTCCGTGATTCCAAAACCATCTTCTGTGATGTAATCACGAGGCAACATTTTTTCTACATTGGCCATGTCTTTCAACTCAGCTGTGGCGATTTCCCACCGGTATGGGGCGTCGCTCAATCGCTTGATCACGGGCATGGTGGAATTTTTTCCAGCCAGGGCAAGCTCGATGGCTTTGACACCCACCGCATAAGCTTGCTCCAAATCGGTTTTAGAGGCCAAGTGGCGTGCCGATCGCTGTAGGTAATCACTGATGGCATAGTGGTACTTGTAACCCAGTTCATTGCGCACCATTTGTGCAATCACTGGCGCCACACCACCCAACTGGGCATGGCCAAAAGCATCCTTGGTGCCTGCATCAGCCAAAAATTCACCGGCTTTATTGCGCACGCCTTCAGAAACAACAATCGAACAATAGCCGTGGTTCTCAACAGACCATTTGACGCGCTCTAGGAACGCTTGTTGGTCAAAGGGAATTTCAGGGAACAAAATGATTTGAGGGGGCTCATTCGGGTTTTTGCCGGCCAATCCACCCGCTGCCGCGATCCACCCAGCATGGCGACCCATCACTTCCATGATGAACACCTTGGTCGAACTTTCTGCCATCGATTCTACGTCCAGGCTGGCTTCCACCATCGAAGTGGCTATGTATTTGGCAGTGGTTCCAAATCCTGGACAAGTGTCTGTGATGGGCAAGTCATTGTCGATGGTCTTCGGGACGCCAATGCAAGTCACATCCAATCCTTTTTCTTTGGCCATTTTAGACACCTTGAATGCAGTGTCTGACGAATCCCCGCCACCGTTGTAAAGAAAATAACCAATGTTGTGCGCTTTGAACACTTCAATCAAGCGCTCGTATTCGCTTTTTTGCTTTTCCAAATCCTTCAATTTGAAACGGCAAGAACCGAAAGCACCTCCTGGTGTGTGGCGCAAAGCCGCGATGTCTTCATCACTGTGTTGGGCGGTGTCGACCAAGGCCTCTCTCAAGACGCCGATGATGCCATTTTTGGCTCCAAAAACCGTTCCAATTTGACCGCTTTTCCTGGCGGCCTCAATGACGCCGCATGCGGTGGCGTTGATGACGGCTGTAACACCTCCTGACTGGCAGTATAGGGCGTTTTTCTTAGACATTTGTTGATTCCTGCTCTGTATTTAATGTTCTTGTATTGACTTCCCAGTGGGCTGTCGTGTACTGTAGCACGTTTTTTAAAGGCACAGCGACCCATCACGGCTGCTGGCTGAATTTTACTCTATTTGATGCACTGTTTCATGACAGTTCATTGACCTTTCACAAAGAGAGCAAACGCATGAGAATTGTATTATTGGGCGCGCCTGGCAGTGGCAAAGGCACACAGGCCAAGCATTTGGTAGAAAAGCATGGCATCCCACACATCTCCACCGGCGACTTGTTGCGCGGCGCCATTGCCGCCAAAACGGCTTTGGGCTTGGCTGCAAAAGAAGTGATGGACCGTGGTGATCTGGTGTCTGATGACATCGTTCTGGGCATGTTGAAAGAGCGATTGGGTCAAGATGATGCCCAGAAAGGTTTCATCCTTGACGGTTTCCCACGCAATTTGGTACAAGCCGAAATGTTGTCTGAATTGTTCACAGAATTGAACCTGTCACTGGACCATGCTTTGTTGATTGAAGTGGACCCCGATGAAGTGGTGGCACGCATCGCCAAACGCGCTGAAATCGAAGGTCGCACCGACGACACCGAAGAAGTGGTTCGCAACCGTTTGAATGTTTACCGTGAGCAAACCGCTCCTGTTGCCGACTTTTATAAGAAACAAGACATCGTCACCGAAATCCTCGGGACGGGCAGCATCAACGAGGTTCAGTCTCGCATCGAAGCCGCATTGCGTTTCTGACATCAGCTGCAATGAACACCCCAAGGCCCGTCATCGGGCCTTTTTTGTGCCTGTGATATAATCTTTGATTCAAAAAAACGCAAACATCAGAGGTCGCCACATGACGGAATTCAAAATCGGCAGCCAAGCCGAATGGCAAGTCGCCCGTGAAACCCTACTGGAAAGAGAAAAAGCAGCCACCCAAGCACTTGATGCCTTGGCTGCGGCTCGCAAGCGATTGCCCGTGGTTCCCGTGGACAAACCTTATCAATTTGATTCACCCCAAGGACCCTGCAGCCTGGCCGATTTGTTTGAGGGTCGGAAGCAATTGATCACCTACCACCACATGCTCAAACCCAATGACCCCAAACCCTGTGCCGGTTGCTGCATGTGTGTGGATGGTTTTGGCCATGCCGCTCACTTGCATGCACGAGACACGACACTGGCGTTGGTGTCTTCGGCCCCTCAAGATGAAATTCAATCATTCAAAAAACGCATGGGATGGTCATGGCCTTGGTACACCAGCACCGACAGCTTCAGTGCCGACTACGGCGTCACGGGCGGATTTGGCCTGAATGTCTTTGTTCGGAATGACCGTGGCATTTATCACAGTTACTTCACCACCCACCGTGGCGTTGAACAGTTGGGCAGTGTCTGGTCGTTGTTGGACCTGACCCCGCTGGGTCGACAGGAACTTTGGGAAGACGCGCCCAAAGGGTGGCCGCAACATGCGCCTTATCAATGGTGGCGCTTACACGACGAGTACGAATGATTCACCGATCAACGGGTGACTTGAAACAACCAACTGTTTTCTTCATTTGAAGGCAATGTGGCCAGGGCATGGCCCATGCGCTCACACCAAGTGATCAAATCCAATTCAGCATGTGGGTCCGTGACCCTGATCGTGAACTTTGGGGCATCATCCTGCGCTGCCATGGCTTGCTTCAAAAGCATCAAAGGCATCGGGCAGGTCAAACCACGGGCATCAATGTGAGTGTCAGTTGTCATGGTGGCATTGTATGGTTGGAATGGTTTTTTTCAAACCCCAGAAATGCAAAAGACCGCTGGGCGGCGGTCTTTCTCGGTCAAAAGATCAAGAAAAGGGGGAAAAGGGTGTGTGACCTTGATCTCTAACTTGGTATCCATTGTAAATCTTGAGGTGGATAAATCTGTGAGGTTTGTCACACTCTTAAAAGCCGTGTAATTTTTTTTTGATTTACAAACAAAAGGCCGCATAACGCGGCCTTTCAAAACGGTGTTATTTCGCTTAAACCGCCATTTGTGTTTTCAGCTTTTTCAATGCAGCGGCTTCCAATTGACGGATGCGCTCAGCCGACACTTCGTACTTGGCCGCCAAATCTTGCAAGGTGGCTTTTTTATCCACCAACCAACGGCTTTGTATGATGTCCAGAGAACGCTCATCCAATTTGTCCAAGCCTTTGAACAAAGCATTGTGGTTTTTGTCCGACTCGGTGTCTTTGATCAAAACCGCTTCTGGGGTTGGCGATGAACTGGCCAACCAAGCTTGTGGCGAGTAATTGCTTTCTTCGTCGTCATCCACCGGCAGGTCGAACGAAACATCCTGTCCATGTAGGCGAGACTCCATTTCGACAACCACTTCTGGTTTGACATCCAAATCTTTGGCCACTTGTTGAACTTCTTCGTTTGAGAACCAACCCAAACGCTTTTTGTTCTTACGTAAATTGAAAAACAGCTTGCGGTGGGCCTTGGTGGTCGCCACTTTCAAAATGCGCCAGTTTTTCAAAATGAATTCATGTATTTCTGCGCGGATCCAGTGAACAGCGAACGACACCAGTCGCACTTTGTGTTCTGAATCAAATCGTTTGATGGCTTTCATCAAGCCGATGTTGCCTTCTTGAATCAAATCACCAACGGGCAGTCCATAGCCTGAATAGCCTTTGGCCACATAGACGACGAATCGCAGGTGAGACATCACCAGTGTGTGAGCCGCTTCTAAATCGTTGTGATCGCGCACGCGGTCGGCCAGTGACTTTTCTTCTTCTTGAGAAAGCACGGGTATTTGGTTGACCGCTGTGATGTATGACTCCAGTGATCCCGTCACTGAAGGCACAGGTAGGTTTTTGATGTTTGCTGTCATTTTTTTCTCCTTGTATGTCATCGCTTACGAGCCAATGACCAAGTTAATTTGCTGACCATTTAGACTGAATGATCAACCTGAAGTTCCGTCCTCCAATGAGCAACGGAAGCGGGATTATAACACAGTTTAAACTCCCTGCAATGTGCCTATGGTTGGGTCAGTTTAACTGCCACTCACACTGGCAATGAGCCAATTGAGCCACGCCATTTTGTTGGTTGCCCAAAATCACGGCCAATTGCGACTGAATCGGTGCCAAATAAGCTTCTATACTGGGCTTCATGTGAACGTTTTGCGGCAGAAATTCAGTCGCTTTGGCCAACACATCAACCATCAATTGGTCTTTGAAACTCATGGTTTCTTCTACCCATTGGACGCCATACCGGTTCAATTGAGCCTGCTGGGCAGCGTCGGCAATGGCTTCACTCAATCCACCCATGTGGTCAATCAAGCCCAAATCCTTGCCTTGTTTGGCGGTCCAGACACGCCCACGGGCGATGCGATCCACCATGTCCACTTCCAGGTTTCGTGCCGCAGCCACTGAGCCAATGAATTGTTGGTAACCGTATTCGATGTTGCTCTGGATCAGCTGGGCGAATTCTTCGTCCAAGTCTTTGCTGGGATCAAAGGCGCCAATCCACTTGGTGGTGCCCACGCCATCGGTGCTGATGCCCAGTTTGTTGAACAGTTTGGGGTAGTTCATCAACAAGCCATAAATCCCAATCGAGCCTGTGATGGTGGCTTCATCGGCCCAAATGCTGTTGGCCGACATCGAAATCCAGTAACCACCCGAAGCCGCGACATTGCCCATCGAAACCACCACCGGTTTGCCGGCTATTTTCAACTGCTCCACCTCACGGCGAATTTGTTCTGATGGATAAACGCCGCCGCCTGGGCTGTTGACCCGCAGGACCACCGCTTTGATGCTGTGCGTGGTGCGCGCCGCTTGCAGTAAAGCCGAAGTCGAATCACCACCAATCACACCCGGTTCTTGTTTGCCTGACATGATGGCACCTTCAGCCACCACCACAGCCACCTGGTCTTTCAACATCAGCTCTGACTGGTCATCGTCCAACAACAAGTAGTCTTCAAAATCAATGCCGCGGAACCGGATGTTGTCATCATCAAATGACGATTTTTCAGCCACGTGTTTGTGCATGAAACTGCGTTTTTTAACAAAATCCACCAAACCAGATGAAACCGCCATGTCAGCCACTGAACCGTCTTTTTCCATCAGCCTTTTGGCTTGTTCATCAACGTAAGTGGTCAGGTCCTCTACATTGAGTTCACGCCGCGAAGCGATGTCTGACAAATAGGTCTCCCACAAATCATTCATGTAATGCAGACCCGCTTCCTTGGCTTCTTGTGACATGTCGTTGCGCACATACGGCTCGGCAGCCGATTTGTATTCACCCACTTTGAACAGGTGAACATCTACCCCGAGTTTATCCAGCCCGTCTTTGAAGTAATTGCGGTAAGAGCCAAAACCTTGAATGAACAAGAACCCCTGCGGATCCATGATGATTTCGTCGGCCAAGGTGGCCAGGTAATATTGTGATTGCGACAGGTTGCTGGCGATGGCAATGACCGGTTTGTTGCTGGCTTTTCTGAACCGTTCAATGGCCCGGCCTAATTCACGCAAATGAGCCAAACCGGCACCCCACATGTAATCTGGATTGATCACCAGCGCCGAAATATTGGCATCTGTGGCGGCCACATCAACGGCACGGATCAAATCCCTCAAACGGGTTTCAGGGATCCGGTTGTTTTGTAAATTGCCCAAAGCCTGACTGACCGCATCTCCACTGTACTGTTCCACCACATACCCTTTCGGCGCCAACACCAGTGCCGTTTGGGGGTTCAATTCGGGTCCAAAATCGACCCAAAAACTCACCACAACAACCAACAGAATCAGCAGCAAAGCATGACGCGTGAAATTGGCCAACCATATGAATGGTTTGGTGAGGATGTGGAACAGGGTGATGAATGGGTTGCGCGATGAATCTGACATGGTTAACAATCTATAAATGATGATGTGATGATACTTTGACCCACGGTTTTGGACATGGTTCAAAAGTCACAAATTGAGTCACACCGGAGTAAAACCCTTGTGTGTGTTTCAAAAGTGCTGATAATTATAAGCTGTTCAGGATCAGGATAACAGCATGAAAACCACCACCCTATTGGCTTTGGCATTTTTGACCAGCCAAGCCATGGCCGAAATACCCTCAACTTACAAGCACCAAAAAGCCGCTTGGGACCTCCACCAAGACATGCGCAACAACACGCCCTACTCCGGCGTCACTTGGCGCAACGTCGGCCCCATCTTTCAAGGTGGTCGGGCAGTGGATGTCATCAGACCCCACGACCAACCCCATGTGATTTATGTCGGTTACGCATCAGGCGGGGTTTGGAAAAGCACCAACAACGGCACCACATTCAAACCCATAACCGATCATTTACCGAGTCAGATTGTCGGCTCATTGGCGATCGACCCCAATGACTCCGAAACTTTGTGGTTGGGCACCGGTGAAAACAATTCTTCGCGCTCATCTTATGGCGGCATGGGCGTATACCAGTCAAAAGACGGCGGTGCATCTTGGGTTTACAAAGGCTTGGGCAGTTCCGATCGGATCGGACGCATCCTGGTTGATCAAAAAGACAGCAACACCATCTACGTCGCTGCATTGGGCAAATTGTATTCCAAAGGCGGCCAACGCGGCCTGTACCGCAGCACCGATGGCGGAAACAACTGGGAAACCCTGATCGAAGGCAAAGGCTACACCGGTTTCATTGATGTGGCACAAACACCTGAAGGCGTTTTGATCGCCACGGCATGGGACCGTTCACGCAAAGCCTGGGATTTTGTCGAAGGCGGCAAAGGTTCGGCCGTGTACCGCAGTGAAGACGGCGGTGACAACTGGGACAAAGTGACCCAAGGCTTGCCATATGGTGAGCACATGGGCCGTTTGGGCATCACCACATCAGTGAGCAACCCCAATGTGGTTTACCTGTCACTCGACAACCAAACACCCTTGCCTGAAAGCGAATGGGACTTGGGAGATCAGGCAGTCACCACCAAGCGCTTGAAATATATGGACAATGACGCGTTTCTCAGTCAAGACGTCAAGGCCATCGAATCGTGGTTGCGCGCCAACGCCTTCCCCAAGGAGATGACCGGAGAATCAGTGGTCAAACAAGTCGAACAAGGAGAATTGAAACCACAGGACCTGATTGACCAATTGGCCGACGACAACGCCAACTTATTCAACGTCGACATCCGCTCACTCGAAGTTTACCGCTCGGACGATGCTGGCAAAAGCTTTAGACGCACACACAAAGAAGACATCCAAGGCGTGGTGTATTCCTATGGTTATTATTTTGGTCAAATCAAAGTGGACCCCAATGACGAAGACACGGTGTACGCCACGGGTGTGCCTTTGATCAAGTCCACCGACGGTGGTGCAACCTGGCAATCGGCCTGGAATTCAACCACACATGCTGATTTTCAAGCCCTTTGGATCCACCCAGAACACAGCAATCACATCATGGTGGGCAACGACGGCGGTGTCGATGAAAGCCATGACGGCGGCCAAACTTGGAAAAAAATCGACCAGCAGCCCGTTGGCCAGTTCTACACCATTGCCGTTGACATGGAAAAGCCTTACAACATCTATGGCGGCCTGCAAGACAACGGCACATTGAAAGGCTCCAGCCAAAATGACTGGACCCGAGGCGAGTCCTGGGAACGCTTGTTCGGCGGTGATGGCATGCACGTCAACATCGATGACACCGACAAAATGACTTATGTCGGCTTTCAGTTTGGCAATTATTTCCGTTTGAGCAGTGGCAAAGGGCCCAAGAAAATCACACCACCCAACTATGTCGGTGAAGAATCCTTGCGCAAAAACTGGAATTCACCCGTGATGCTCTCGACCCACAATTTGGACATCGTTTACTTTGCCGGTCAAAAACTGTTTCGCAGCATGAATAAAGGCAACGATTGGGTCGAAATTTCTGGCGACTTGACGCGCTCGAAAAAACGCGGCAACGTCCCATTCGCCACCATCACCTCGGTCTCTGAATCGCCTTTGAAGTTTGGCTTGATTTGGGCTGGTACCGATGACGGTTTGGTTTGGGTCACTGACAACGGTGGTGAGGATTGGCGTCAGGTCAACAAAAAACTGCCGCAAGACAAATGGGTCAGTCGCGTGATGGCTTCGCCACACAAAAAGAAACGGGCATGGTTGTCATTGAACGGTTACCGAGACGATGACATCAAACCGTATTTGTACCTGACCAAAGATTTGGGCAAAACATGGAAAAACAAAGCCAAAGGCCTGCCCAATGAAACCATCAATGTGGTCAAAGAAGACCCCAAAAATGATCAAGTGGTCTATGTCGGCACCGACAAGGGCATTTATGTTTCAACCGATTTGGGCGACTCCTGGCACATGCTGGGCCGAGACTTGCCCACCGTGCCGGTCCATGATTTGATCGTCCACCCGAGAGAAAATGAGTTGGTTTTGGGCACCCATGGCCGTTCCGTTTTCGTCGCTGATGTGGCGCCGATCCAAAAACTGGATGACACCAAAACGGGTGAGTTGACCGTTTTCCCCATCAATGACATCAAAGAGAAAGGCAGCTGGGACCGCAAACCTTTTCCGTGGGCTTATACCGACGACAAGAAAGACCAAGCAACAATATACATCTGGTCAGCACAAGCCGATGAGGCCACCCTGAGCATCACTGACGAACATGAATCGGTGTTGTTTTCCACCGATATGGCTTTGAAAGCCGGTCTGAACCAATGG
>JAUHZH010000395.1 GCA_030426065.1 Gammaproteobacteria bacterium | reverse complement strand
TGAACACCCAAATTTGATAAATGGCTGATCATTTCGCCCAAAGAGGCATTTTTTCCACCAACTTGCTCTAAGTCGGCCATGGTCAATTGGTTGAGTTTTCGGATGTAGTCTGACATGAGTCCCCGGAAGTGTGACAAAAATGTTATATTTTACTCAGTTCGACGGAATCTGATGATAAAAAAAATGAATAAAAAAACCTGTACCGTATTTTATGTGTCTGATGGCACAGGAATCACCGCCGAAACGGTGGGTCACAGTCTGATCACACAGTTCACAGGCATCGAGTTCAATGAAACCCGCATTCCTTTTGTGGATTCGGTTGAGAAGGCTGAGTTGGCAGCGCAGATGATTGCCAACACACCAAGTGATTTTCAACCCTTGGTTATCAATACGGTGGTGGATGAATCTTTAAGAAAAATCATCCATTCAGGCGGTGGATTGAAATTAGACCCATTCAATCGCTTGCTCAGAAGGATTGAAAGGAATTTGGGGATTGAGCGTGATCCTGGCGTCGGCAGGGCCCATGGAATCAGCGACAAAAACAATTACGATGCGCGCATGGAAGCGACCAATTTTGCCTTGTCACATGACGACGGCGTCAGTTTGAACTACGCTCAAGCCGATTTGATATTATTGGGCGTTTCTCGATCTGGCAAAACCCCGACTTGTTTGTATTTGGCTTTGCATTATGGACTGAAAGCGGCCAATTACCCCATCACCGACGATGACCTTGAATTCATGCGCTTGCCCAAAGAGGTCATGGAACATAAAAATAAATTATTTGGTTTGACCATTGATCCTTTCAGACTGTCACAAATCCGCTCAGAAAGGAGGCCCAATTCCAGGTACGCTGAACTCAGAAAATGCCAAACAGAAGTGTCTGATGCTGAAAGCATTTATCACCGCAATCAAATCCAATTTTTAAGCACAACACACACATCGATTGAAGAAATTTCAGGGAAAATCATGGTGGAACTGGGATTGAACAGGCGTTTGTATTGATCGGCGAGGTGGGCTTGCAGATTGATTCGATTTAGGGCAAAGTATCCTTATGATTTTGAATCAAACATTCCACGAAAGACGACAATGGTCACTGCATGATTCATGCCGAATTGGTGATTTGCACGAATATAATTATTTGTTATTGAAGCAATTGCTGGATTCTGATCAAGTGGAAAAGACCATGCATTTCACAGCACCATCCAAACCGACTTTGCGTTTGGTCCGGCGCGAGCAGTTTCGTTACACCACAGAAGTGGCTTTGATGATGACCTTTGATGACGCGGTTTCTGACCCGGTTGTGCTGCGCATTTATCATGATGCTGAACTGGTGGAACTGGTTTATTCAAATGAGTTTGAACGCCAATACCGACAACTGGGCGGATTGGCCGATGCCACACACCAAGCAGAGCTGCGATTCAGTCAAAATTGTTTTTTGAATAAGTGGCTGATATTTTTGTTACAAAACGGTTATCATAAAGCTGAATTGTGATCTCAATGCACGATTGATTTGAATTGAAATCAACCAGCCTCAAGCCGGTTGTTTAAGGATTAGGGAAGCAAGGAAGCAGAACAACGAGTCTGGCTTGTCTTTTGCGTCAGGTCAAGGCTCCAAACTGGGGTCAAGTACCGATGAAACCTACCGATGTTTCGGATCCTCAATACTTCCACAAAGTGGTGGATTGTCAATACGCCTGCCCGGCACACACGCCCGTTCCAGAATACATCAGACTGATTGCCGCAGGGCGATTTGATGACGCTTACATGATCAATTGGGAATCCAATGTCTTTCCGGGTGTCTTGGGACGCACCTGTGACCGACCTTGTGAGCCGGCATGTCGTCGCGGCCGCATAGAAGAAGAGCCGGTGGCCATTTGTCGTTTGAAACGGGTGGCCGCCGATCACAAAGGTGAAGTCAAATCCCGAATGCCAGACATTCCGTCTCAAAAAAACGGCAAGAAAATTGCTTTGATTGGGGCAGGGCCGGCTTCTTTAACCGTGGCCAGGGATTTGATGCCGTTGGGTTATGACATCGATTTGTATGATGAGCAAGCCAAGGGCGGTGGTTTCATGCGCAGCCAAATCCCATCTTTTCGGTTACCAGAATCGGTTTTGGACGAAGAGGTCAATTACATCACAGACATGGGAGTGGTGACACATTATAACCAGTATGTTGACAGCTTGAGGTCTGTGCTGGATCAAGGCTACGATGCCGTGTTCATTGGTACCGGCGCGCCTCGGGGCCGTGATTTGCCCAGTTTGCCTGGGCGTCAAGAAGGTGATGCCAACATCCACATCGGCATCGACTGGTTGGCTTCTGTGGCTTTTGAACACATCAAGAAAATTGGTAAAAAAGTGTTGGTTTTGGGTGGTGGTAACACGGCCATGGACTGTTGTCGCACAGCCAAACGTTTGGGTGGCGAAGACGTTCGTGTGGTGGTCCGCAGCCCCAAAACTGAAATGAAGGCGTCACCTTGGGAAATCGAGGAC
>JAUHZH010000020.1 GCA_030426065.1 Gammaproteobacteria bacterium | reverse complement strand
CCCAATTGTGCCAGGAAAATCACAATCGCCAAACCATTGACAAAGCCCAGCATCACCGGATGCGGCACCATGCGTATGAACATCCCCAGCTTGAACACCCCGGCGAGGATCTGCAACACGCCCGTCAACACCACCGCCGCAAACAAATACTGCACACCATGGTCAATCACCAAAGCCACCATGACCACAGCCATGGCACCCGTGGCACCCGAAATCATGCCAGGACGGCCACCAAAAATTGACGTGATCAAACCGACCATAAAGGCCGCATACAAGCCGACCAAAGGATCCACATGCGCCACAAAGGCAAAAGCCACCGCCTCAGGCACCAAGGCCAAAGCGACGGTCAAGCCGGACAAAACGTCATTCTTAACGCTGTAGCCCATTCTTTTAGAAATCAAATTAAACACGTCAGATCCTGCGAGTCAAAAGCCGCGCATGGTAGCGCAACCGTGGGTAAAGTCAAGGGGATGTGCCGAGAAAGCGGTTTGAATGCCTTACTTCACAAGCCCAAGTGATAAATACCTTACCACATGCGCTTCAAATGAGATGAAGCTTTGAGGAATACAAAAATGCGATGTTTGTTAAATAGGCATTACCACAGTTAGGATGGGCTCCGCCCATCAAGCGGTAGCGATTGAAATCAGTTGAATGTGATGGGCGGAGCCCATCCTACGTGAAACTGTGAATGTCGCAAAGAACGTATAGAGTCACATCACCAAAGGCAAAAACTGCAAGGTGAACAGCAGGCCGAGGCTGATGGAGGCGCAGAGCAGGGCGTTGAGGAAGTGGCGCCGTTTCAAGTCCCTCAGATAAGACACTTTCAACAGCTCATAGGCCAGTTCTTGTTCGGTGTCCATTTGTTTCAGTTGGTCGACATAGTCGGCCACGCTTTCGACTTCGTTCATGTAGAACATGCCTTTGACCAAGTCTTTGTTGCGCAAAACCGATGGCGCAAATCGCCGGGTCGGGTAAAGGACAAAGCCAAACAACACCACAGGTACAATGATCAATACCCATGTCGATACCACCGCCCATTGATGCCATGCTGCGGGCACCGCGTCCCAGGTGTTGAATCGGGTCGCCATACCGATGGTGAAAATGAAGCCGATACCAACAATCTGGGCCTTGGTGTCATAGGTGCGGATGTTGTCTTGTGCTTCTTTCAAGGCAGCAAATAAAAATGGTAATTGTTGATCCGTGGTCATATGAAAACGCATGAGTAAAAAGCACATTCTATGCGATTCAGTTCGGGTGGCTTAAACACTTTTGATCTGAGCACAAAATTTTCGTGCCTAACAAAAGTGGGGTTAAAAAAAATGAGGGCGTCTTGTGATCATTCACAGTCTGCAGCGGTGACTGCATGTGACCTTGTGGGTGAATGATCACAAAACGGCTGAATCAATTAATGATTGAATCGATCCAATTCCAGTGGGCACCTCTGATGTGTGTGTAAACGACCATTCTTGGGTCGTCGCAACGTGTGCTGTTGCCGACCTCTTCGCCAGTAAAAATCATGTCACTGGCGACGCCTGTGATGCGCCAGCCATTGTCTCTGACACCAATGGCGCTGCCGCTGTCACCATTACAGGCACCTGCACCGTCGAGCGCATCAAAACACAGCGATTCATTGGCATCAAATGTGCCGGTGTTGTCGATGCCGGCACATACAGCATCACTGTCCAAATCAGATGACCAGTACTGTAGGTTGTTAGGGATTTGGCCCATTTCAGTTTTGCCCCAACCGTATGTGTGCTGAGTGACTTCCCAGTCAGCATCATCGTTGTTTGCATAAAATTTGGCGTGGCTGACTGACGTGACAGGGTATTCCAGTTGTAATAAGGCCAGATCACCAGTCCAAGACTGGGTGTCGTCTACCCAGGTGCCGTCAGAAAACACTTGGCGGGTCCATTGTGGTTGGATGTGTACAGACGCAACATCCACCAAATAGCCACCTGAATTCCACTGTAAAGATCCGATGCGCACCTGCAAGTCAAACTCTTGAATGCCAGCATAATCACTCCAACCTTTGGATTTGTGATTGCTGACGCAGTGGGCAGCAGTCAAGACCCACTGTGGTTTTACCAAAGTGGCCGTACATCGGAAACTGCCGGCATCACCTGTATACCAGCTGGTGTATTGGTGCATGGGATGGTCTTGTGGGTCATCTGTTTCGGTCACGAATGTGCGTGACTTTTTAACGATCAAGGGCACAAGATAAGGTGCAGCTCCTGGTGTTGCATCGTCACCAAAAGAACCCCTCATGTGGTTTCGGTTTTCTTCCGCTACAGGTTCACCAGTCATGTCTTCTACAGTTTGTTGATTCCATGTAGGTAACATCGGAACTGTTTTGGGTTCAGGTTGAGGTGGGTCAATACGACAACACAGGATTGGCTTAATCCGAGATTTGTTGCTGACTTCTTCATTGGTGGTTTTGGCCCAGGTTGTGCCAGATATTAATCCCAATGTGATGGTTGTTAAGATGATTTTCATGTTGATTGCGTTTGTGAAAATTGAATATTAGATGCCGCTAAAGTGTCAGTTTAATGACTTTCCTGTGGTTTTCTTAATGGGTGATCAATACACTCGCAGGATTGGGTTGAGCGGAAAAACAGCATGAAACAATGGTGCGAAAAAAAGTGATTATCTGCTTGATTCTGTGACAGGTACACTCCATATCAGAGGGACCACATGAAATTCCACAGACTATGTTCACAGGCATCATTCAATCATTGGGCGAAGTTCAATCCAAAGCAGATCGACAAGGTGATTTGCACTTTGCCATCAAAACCAATTTCCAAGACATGTCCAAGGTCCATTTGGGCGACTCAATCGCCATGGATGGGGTCTGTTTGACCGTGACCAGCATCGACGCCGATGTGGTGACCGTTGATGTGTCGGTTGAAACCGTGAACAAAACCACGGTGGCCGATTGGCAGGAAGGTCGGGTATTGAATTTAGAACCGGCCTTGACTTTGCAAGATCAGTTGGGTGGACACTTGGTCTCAGGTCATGTGGATGCCGTTGGCCACTGCACTGGCCGTGAATCCAGCGCCCGTTCAGAAGTGTTTTCATTTAAAATACCCGCTGAATTGGACAAGTATGTGGCGATCAAAGGGTCCATCACCATCAATGGCACCAGTTTAACGGTCAACACCATTGACCAAGGCGAATTGAGTGTCAATTTGGTGCCTCACACCTTGGAACACACCAATTTGGGCACGCTGCAACCCGGTGATGCAGTCAACATCGAAATCGACACCGTGGCCCGTTACGTAGAAAAAATGCTGGCCAGCCAGTCCTGAAACACAGAGCGCAAACATGAGCTTACAACTGAACAGCACACAAGAGCTGATAGAAGACATCAAAAACGGCAAGATGGTCATCTTGATGGATGATGAAGACCGTGAGAATGAAGGTGATTTGGTGGTGGCTGCGAATGCCGTCACGCCCGAAGTGATCAACTTCATGACCAAACACGCACGTGGCTTGATTTGCCTCACTTTGACCCGCGAGAAATGCGAGCAATTGGGGCTGCCATTGATGGTGGAAAAAAACACCGCACAACTGGAAACCAATTTCACCGTATCGATTGATGCCGCTCATGGCATCACCACCGGCATTTCAGCCTATGACCGATACAAAACCATCATTGATGCGGTCAAAGTCAACGCCAAACCCGAGGATTTGGCCATGCCGGGTCACATTTTTCCTTTGATGGCTCAGCCAGGTGGTGTTTTGTCACGTGCAGGACACACCGAAGCCGGTTGTGACATCGCTTTGCTTTCGGGTCAAACGCCAGCCGCCGTGATTGTCGAAATCATGAACGAAGACGGCAGCATGGCAAGGCGCGATGATTTGATGAAAATCGCCCAAACGCATGACCTGAAAATTGGCACCATTGCCGATTTGATTGAATACCGCATGATGACCGAAACCACGGTCGAAGTCATCAGCGAGTTTGAATACAACACCCAGTGGGGCGACTTCCAAGTGAAGAAATTCACAGACCACATCAACGACACCGAACACCTGGCCTTTTATTTGGGTGAGTTCAATCCTGATAAAGCGGTTCCTGTTCGTGTTCAATACGGCCATTTTTTCCGTGAGTTGCGTGGTGTGGATTCCAAAGACGACTATTGGACCACCCAGCGATCATTGAAAACCATCGCCGAGAAAGGTGAAGGTGTGGTGGTCATTCTGAATTCAAACCAGTCGGTGTCCATTGACATCGACGAACTGGGCAAATCGAAAAGTAAAGACAACAACTTTGCCTACCACAATGTCGGTGTGGGTTCGCAGATCCTGCGCGCCATGAATGTGGGTAAAATGCAATTGATGAGCCCTGAAGTGCGTTATCCTGCACTGTCGGGTTTCGGATTAGAAATCACTGAGTACCTGAGTTATGAGCACTGAAGACATGGGCATTGCCGATAAAAAAATAGCCATCATCACCGCACCTTTTTACCAAGAAATCAACGACGGTTTGTTTCAAGGTGCCACCGATGCATTGAATCATGCCGGTGTCAGTTATGAGCGATTCGATGTGCCTGGCGCTTTGGAAGTGCCCTTGGCATGCCAAATGATCGCTGAAACAGGCCGATTCGATGGCGTGGTTGCACTGGGTTGTGTCATCCGTGGAGAAACGGCTCACTTTGACCACGTTTGCGAACAAAGTGCACGTGGCATCATGGACGTTTCATTGGCTTATGATTTCCCTGTGGGTAATGGCATCATCACCGTTGAAAATGGCGATCAAGCCCGCGCCCGTTCAGCGACCTCAGGAGACTCTGGGAAAGAGAACAAAGGCAAAGAAGCCGCCGAAGCGGCCTTGGCTTTGTTGAAACTGAGGGAACAACTGGAAGCCTGAACATGACTGAGTTCATCACACAAGCCCTGTTGCCCACAGCCCACGGTGAGTTTGATATCCATGTGTTTGAGCACAAAGGGCAAGAACATTTGGTTTTGGTCAAAGGTTTGGTTGATGGTCAATTCCCTGAAAATGCGGATGTGTTGTCACGGGTTCATTCAGAATGCCTGACCGGTGATGGTTTGTTTTCACTGCGCTGTGACTGCGGCCCGCAACTTGAATTCGCTTTGAAAGCCATGGGCGAGGCTGAACATGCCTTGCTGATTTACCTCAGACAGGAAGGCCGTGGCATTGGCCTGACTGAAAAAATCAAAGCCTACCAGCTTCAGGACCAAGGCGAAGACACCTTCGATGCCAACGTCTCATTGGGGCACGCGCCAGACAACCGCAGTTATGACATGTTGGCCGATGTTTTGGGACATTTTGCTGTCCAGAACATGCGTTTGATGACCAACAACCCCGATAAAATCGAGGCCATTGTAAAAGCCGGCATCAACATCACCGAGCGCATCCCGCTGAAAGTGGGTCACAACCCCCACAACCAAGCCTATTTACAAACCAAGCTGGATAAATTCAAACACCTATGAAAGCAGTGTTGGCTTTATTGGCCTTGGGCGTCCTTGAAGTCTATATTGTTACGCTGTTACATGAGCGGTTTTCTTTTTGGGAAATGGCGGGCATGTATTTGGTGACGTCACTGATTGGGTTGCTGCTGGTTAAACTGACCGTTTCAAGGTTCAGAAACCACCAACCCATGGGACGCAAGACAGCAAAGAAAATTGATCATAAAATCAAAGCCAAAGTGCCTTTGACAGAAAAAGAGTTGGTTCAGTTTGAATCAAGTCTTTTTGAAATGTCATTCATGTTTTCCATCATACTCATTCTGATCCCAGGCTTTATAACTGACATCGCTGGGGTGCTTTTGTTGTTCCCCTGGACCAAGCAAGGTTGGATCAATGCCTTGCTGAAAAAAGCATCTGAAGGTTCAAAACCAAGCGAAGCAAAGTAGCGCTTCATTAGTCCTTATATTGCTGATTTGGATTTGATGAATTTGGTGAACCTTACCATCATGTTTCTCTAACAACGTGGATTGAAACATCCATGCTTTTGTGCAACACACGAACGATGAAAATATGGGTGTCTCGAATCTCGTAGAATATGAGATGCTGCCCAGTCGAGTGTTTTCTGAGACCTGAACAGATTTCTTCACAGCTTCTTCCGGCTTTGGGATTTTCAACTAACCAATGGAACGAATCGTCAATTTCTTTGAGGTAAAGACGTCTTTGTCGTGCTCCCCAAGTTTTTTGGGTGTACCTCGCAATGCTTTTCAAGTCTGAAACCGCTAAGCCAGAGAGTAGGAATTGGCTCATGAACCCAGTTCTGAATCCAATTCATTCATCAAGCCTTCAAAGCTGTATTCTGCTGTACCGCTGGCTTTGCCTTCTTCGATTAAAAAGCGCAAGGTCTCCAGTTTCTTTTCATCATTTTCAAGCCGCCGCAAACCGGCCCTGATGACTTCACTGGCGGATCCATAACGTCCTTCTGCCACTTGTTTGGCGATGAAATCGTCAAAGTGATCACCTAAACTGACACTGGTGTTTCTTCCCATGGTGAAAAATAAATATTGATTAATACCATATTTTGGTATTTTGAATGAATGGTGTCAATTAAAACAGAATGTTTGCATGGTCTGTTTATAATAAGCCAATGGCAGAAATCAGAAAAGAAAACAGAATCATCAAGTCATTGTGGGTGGGTGCTCGTTTTGTGGTGGCCCATGTAATTGCGGGTTTTATGATCCTTTTTATCGTGTTTTTGGCTAGCGAATATGAATCGATTTTAGAGGGTTCGCACTATGCAAAGTTGCTGGAATCTTTCATTGTATTGCCCATGCTCGTTTTCTTTACGACGGCTTTGCCGACCTTCATTACTGGTTTGCTCATCAGTTTGATTTTTGACAATAATTCAAAACATTTGCTTTCAATCAAGTCCAGTGCAATCAGTGTTTTAGTGATTTTGCTTTGGTTATACCAGATTGACTTTGAAGTGAATAATTACAAGATGTTCATCTTGGTGCTTATGTGGGTTGCTGTTTCAGTGTTCAGTAGCTATTTATTTATTAAGAAGGAAGAAACCATTTTATTCTCAAGAAAGTGAACCAGTGGTTCACTGGGTCACCACAATCTGTGCATCCAGTGAGCCTGAAAATGACGAGGTCGAGAGTTAAGTGCAAATGCCTGCAGAAGCAAAAGTACGATTTTTCTTGGATGCCGTCCTTCGACGGCATGACGGTCTGTTCGATACTTAGTGTTGCAACCCACCTTTCGTCACTCCGGCGAAGGCCGGAGTCTATTTTTGTTTTGAAGGTCACTAAGTTATTTACCCAGATGCTGTCCTGTGATGGCAGTGTATCAAGCTCGATTAATAATGACTTTTGATGGTTTTTATCGATATGCCATTCCTACTATAATGATTGGATGAGTGAAACAAAGGATTAAGTTATAGAGCAAAACACCTTAGAAAAATTCGTCAGTGCATTTATTCGCCTCGTCCATGAGGCTCACCCCTTCGGGGCTATCGTGAAAAATCGTTCCTGACGATTTTTTGGTATGATCATTTTGGGGGTGATGCTGGATATCGCTGATTTGGCCACTTTCGTATTTGCTTGTGTTCAGTTTTTTTCAAAATCTAAGTCCAGTGATGAAGCCTAACTGCAAAATCCCTGTTGATTTGATGAATCTATCTGAACGCTGTCAATGGTGTTCTGGGTCCAAATACTCATCCACTTTAACAGAAAGGATGCGTTTGAAAGTCAACCACACATAAACCAACATCCCCAATGTCATGCCCATCAATGAATAAGCCAAATCAGGCAAAAACGAGCTGGCCACTGTGATTGAAACACAGACCAATGTGTTGGTCACTATGGCTGAGCGCCAAGGCGGAAAGGCATACCAGTAAGGGATTTGTTTGCCTAAGTAAAACAGCAGCAAACCTGTGATCGACAACAAGCCAAAGGTGAACTGATCCAAGTCTCCTAAGATGGCGTGTCTGATCATGTTGGCCAGGATCAACAACCCCATACAGAGCAACAAATGGGTGAAAATCAATGTGTTGCTACTGGTCAGTCTTTTGGCCCTTTCGAGTATTGGGAAGCTGTCAAAATACACCCACCAAATGGCGCCAATCAATAAAAAGCCTGTCACCGATGTGGCCAGGTGATTCATTTGCCAAGACTGGTCAGATAAGGCGCCCACCATGGCAATCATTGATTCACCCAGAATGATGATGGCCAATAAACCGATGCGTTCAACCAAATGAACCCGGTCAGCCGGCCTGTTGCTGTGGGCTCTTCTGATTGAGATTTGCCAAATCATGTCTACAGCGATGCCTGCATAAAAAACGATGAATTTACTGATGCCTGGCAGTAATGTGGATGAGGCGCTGATGACCGCGCCAATCAGTATGGCTTTCCCCAAATGCTGAGCAAACCGGCTGTCTTTACTCGCCTTCTTGTTGGCTGTCCAGTAGAGGTAAGCCGTCATCAATCGGACGCCTGCATACAACAATGCAAAGGGTACGAAATCCGCCGTTAAGCTGGTTTCAGCAAAAGTTGAAAACAGCACCATCACGGCCATGATCAGAAGACTGAAAAAGCGATGAAAACGACTGTCATCGTCAAAGCGGTTGGCGTACAAGGTGTGTGACATCCAAATCCACCACACTGGAATGAATACCAGGGGGAAACGGAGTATTTGGTCAACACCGATGTGTTTGTCATGGGTGTGCGCCAAATCATGGGTCACAACCCCAATCACTGCGACAAAAACCAAATCGAAAAAAAGTTCAAGCCACGTCGCGTGCCTGTTCTTGCTGTTGTATAAACTGATGTTACTCATTATTTTCTCTGCCTGTTGTCAAGTCAGTGCCCAAGAGGCTGCTGGATCTTTTAATGGGGTGGTTGCTTTACCTTTCACTCGGGTGTGTCCAAGCAAAGGGTTTCATGGCATCATCAACCGCGGTGTGGGTGATGGCATTGGTGAAGTTGGAAATTAATTTGGCCGCCAAACCAGTCAAGACTTCAAGTGCCTGTTGTTTGGTGTACCCTGCGGACAGGAATGCATTCAAGGCATCGTCTCCAATGTGCCCGCGTTTATCCAGCAAGCCTTTGGTGTATTGATGTAAGGCTTCCAGCTTGGGGTCGGGAAGGGTGGTGCCTTCGCGCAAAGCTTCAATCACATCCTCTGGCATTTTCGCTGCTTTCATCATCCACGTGTGTCCTGGCACACAGTAATGACAATTGTTTTCATAGTTGGATGTCATGAAGACCACTTGTTGCTCCACTGGTGACAATGAAGTGCTTCTCATGAACAGTGAAAAAGTTTGGTTGTAAGCTTCGTAAGTGGCAGGTGCTTCGGCCAGTATCTTGTGTAAATTGGGGATCATGCCGAAATTGGCTTGTGACGCCTCCATCAGTGCTTTGGATTTTTCTGGTGCGTTATCGGGTTCATAATAAGTGAACATGTCATTACTCCTGGTATTGGGTTGGTTGCTTTGGCTGGAAGTCAGCCATGCCGGAGCGGGTCCAGGCATGGCTTCGTTTGATTGATGTGTTGTATGCGTCTGTTATTGGTGCATGCCCCTGATGGGGTAATTGTTGTCAGGGTCTCTGATCCATTTCAGCCCACTGGTCAAAGCCGTCAATTCGGGGCGGACGAAGGGGTTGTTTGAGATGTCCACCACATGCAAGTTGCCTTCGTTGTTGATCACAAACAGTGCGGGTTCCGCAAAAGGGTGGTCAGTTTCCTGTGGTGACCTGGGGTCAGAGACAAAAGCACCCAAATGTGCCATTTGTTCAATGGTCAAGCCATAAGCCAAAGGGAAATCGACATGCAACTGTTCTTTGTGGGCTTTCAGTTGTTCCAAGCTGTCTCCAGAAACCGCAATCACATCCACACCTGTCTCTGACAATGCTTGTTTGTGGCCCTGTAGTTCGTTCAAGTAGCGAGTACACAACGGACAGTGCTTGCCGCGATAAACCACCACCATTCGCCAGTCGTGGCCTTGTGTAGGTTGCCCCAAGGTTTGCGTGCTGCCATCTTCTAAAGTGACTTCTATTTCAGGGAACGGCATGCCTGGGTGTAATTTTTGGGTGTATTGTTGGGTCATGTTGCCTCCTTAAAAATGTGTGTTGATGTGTTGCTCAAACCGTTTCAAGTCGCTGTCAATCTCTGGGTTTTTCATGACATCAAAGCTGGCAAATGTCGGTAAGGCTTTCATGTCGAAAAACTTGAAATTCATGTGCATGGGAAACATCAAATCATCGACTGATTTGCCCTCAAAGAAATCGGCAGTGTCATTGAAAGACTCTTCTGGTGCATTGAAAGTCAAGGAAAGCATGTATTGGGTGCCGGTCAATGTGCCACCTCTGCCATAATTGACCTTGGGTGTCTCTGCTTGGCGACCGTCACCTTCGCACAAGGCGCCGCCCATGCCGGCACTGTAGACTTCGTCCATGTATTTTTTGAACGACCAGGTCACGCCCATCCAATTGACCGGCGTTTGAAGAATCACCACATCGGCCCATTGGTGATGCGCCAGTTGTTCTTCAACATCGTAATCTTCTTTCATGGTCACAACGCGGGTGTCATGGCCTTTTTCTTCTAACAGCTCAACGGCTTTATCCACCAAAGTGGCATTCAATTTGCCTTCAGAAAAAGGGTAGTATTGATGACCGTTGATGATCAAAACATTGCTCATGGTATTTGGCTCCATATGGTTAAGGGTCTTGCTTCCCTTCTTTTATCCTTGGGATAAAAATCGGCTTCTCAAGACTTTGAATAATCAAGCGCTCGACCTTCTGATTCGTTGCACTCACCAACCAGGTCGGCCGGTCGCTTCGCTCTGTAGTAAAATTATGTGGTATATATTAGATACCTTGTTTATAATTGCAACCAGTATCATTTTAGTAACTTATGTTTTTGGGTAGGTCAAACCATGAAAAGTGCAATAAAAACAGACAGTAAGGGCCGAAAAAAAGTTTTGAATGTGTGTGATGAACCTTGTGCGATTGAGAAGGGCATGCGGCTTTTGGGCGGCAAATGGAAGGCGTCCATCATCTACCATTTGAAAGATGAACCCGTCCGTTTCAATGATTTGGCACGGATGCTGGGTGGTGCCACGAAGAAAATGGTTGACCAAAGACTGAAAGAATTGGAGCAAACAGGTATGGTGTTGCGCAAGGTGTTGTCTGATCGTCCCATCGCTGTGACTTATGAGCTGACAGATTTTGGTCGCTCCGCCTTGAACATCCTAGAAGACCTGCGCATTTGGTCTGAGACCCATGACATCGCTTTGTGAGGCCAAAACATGACGCGCGAAACTATTGTGGATTTACAGCCACACTTGATCGGAAATGGCATCAAACTCAGGCCAGTGGAGGCGTCAGACTTCGAGTCACTTTATCTTGCGGCTTCAGATCCTTTGATTTGGGAACAGCACCCTGATTCAAAGCGGCATGAAAAAGACACGTTCAAATCCCGCTTTTTTGATGGTGCAATGGCCAGTGGCAGTGCTTTTGTGATTGAGGACCAACCAACAGGCGTGATCATCGGTTCATCACGCTATTATGATTGGGATCCAGCCAACGGCTCAATAGCCGTGGGCTACACTTTCCTGAAAAGATCTCATTGGGGTAATGGCACCAACCGAGCGCTCAAGGCATTGATGCTGACACATGCCTTTACTTTTGCGAAAGAGGTTTGGTTTCATGTGGCATCAGAAAACCACAGGTCAAGAAAAGCCGTAGAAAAGCTGGGTGCTGTTGAAGCAGGTTCTGTAGATTTTAATGACCCAATTGCTGGTGTGGCATTCAAACAAATCAATTACCGCCTGACGGCTAAAGGTTATCATTCATCTTTGGGATAACTTGAGTGGAAAGCAGGAGGCACCTGAATGAGATGTAAAGCTGGCGCCAATGCCATTGGAGCCAAGTACCATTCAGATGACGCCTGATGTTATTATTGGTAGCCACCAAAGTGGTTGACCGGAGACCATGCAGGAATGGCCGATGGGAGTGGCGGGTTCAATGATTTGAATTCTTCTGCTGCAAAAACGACTTGACCATCGACCACCGTCAGCACCGATGCCAAATCCCGGATGTCATCTTCAGGAATGGTGAAATAATCGGCAGTCAGTAAAGAGAAATCTGCATACATGCCATCTTCAAGTGTGCCTTTGACGGTTTCTTCTCGAGATATCCATGCACTGCCTTGGGTGTACAGGTGCAATGCTTCATGGCGACTCAGTTGATTGCTTTCATCTGCCATCTGGAAGTCGCCCACCGTTTTCCCTGTGATTAACCAATGTATGGCCACCCATGGATTGTAACTGGCCACACGGGTGCCGTCAGTACCAGCGCCTACGGGCACGCCCAAATCAATCATTTTCTTGATGGGCGGTGCTTGTTTGGCTTTTTCAATGCCATAACGGTCAACAAAAAATTCTCCAGCATAGGCCAGTCTGGCTTGTACGGCGATGCC
>JAUHZH010000394.1 GCA_030426065.1 Gammaproteobacteria bacterium | reverse complement strand
TGGATCGGTTTCAGATGCGATTTGATTATTAGTGTAGTTTCACAGTCCGTTGTTAGCCCAGCCAAGTACAGGACACTTCATTAGTTAGCCGCTGCAGCCAGTTTTTTCAAAGCCATCTTCCGCTTCAATGCAGACAGGTGATCCAAAAAGACAATGCCATTCAAATGATCGATTTCATGTTGAACGCATACGGCGAGTAACCCATCGGCAGTCAATGCATGTGTCTCACCTTGCACGTCTTGAAACGACACGGTGATTTGATTGGCACGTTTGACTTTGGCATAGATACCAGGGACCGATAAACAGCCTTCTTCATAAGTCTGGATGCCGTCTTTCTCAGTGATTACGGGATTGATGAAGACCCGCGGCTCATCATTGTTTTCAGAAATGTCCATCACCACAACCCGCTTGTGAACGTCCACCTGTGTCGCTGCCAAACCAATGCCAGGGGCGGCATACATGGTCTCAAACATGTCCTCTGTCAGGCGCTGTAAATCGGCATCAAACTGCGTCACTTTTTCTGCTTTTGTTTTCAGTTTTGGGTCTGGGATGGTGAGTATTTCGAGCAAAGCCATGTCATTTAGACGAATAAAAATTGAGATAAATATAAGGGCAGAAGCCTCTTATTTAAATGAAAAACATCATAAAAAAGCTTGAAAATGTGAGGTTTGGCAATTTTTTGTTTTATTTTTTAAGTAAAATGGCTAAACTAAAGTTTTAGGAAAATCAAGAGTTTGTAAGCGATGTTTAAAAAACAACTTTTAATTTTGGTGATGGCCGCAGCCGTTGTTTTCACAGCAGCTGCTCAAGATGTGGAATTAACAGACTCACACCCAGACACCTATGTGGTGCAGAAAGGAGACACACTTTGGGACATTTCCGCTGTATTCCTGAAATCACCTTGGCTGTGGCCAGAAATTTGGCATGCCAACCCCCAAATTGAAAACCCTCACTTGATTTATCCAGGTGACCAAATCAATTTGGTGTACCTAGATGGCCAGCCCAGACTGACCGTCAACCGAAGCCACCCAACCGTCAAGTTATCACCCAAAACTCGGGTCATCAGTCACGACGATGCCGTGCAAACCATTCCACTGTCTGAAATCGAGCCTTTCCTGAGGAAACTGCGGATTCTGACCAAAGCCGACATTGATTTGGCCGCCTATGTGGTCGCCTCTGAAGAAAACCGCAGCATCTCCGCACCCAGCAATTTGATTTATGCACGCCATCTGAAAAATGCCCGTCAAGGAGACCGGTTTGCAGTGGTCAGACCCACTGTGGTTTACCGATCGGTGCCTTTGGACTACCCTTGGGAAACTTCTGATCGCCGCGCTGTTGAATCCTTGAAGTGGCAAAAAACTTCTGATTACACGTCCACCGCTGTTCTGGAACGGTTCTGGAAAAACTACATCGACCGCACCTATTGGGAAAACGTTGATATTTTGGGTTACGAAGTGGCCGACACCGGCGTTGCGGAAGTGACCCGCATTGGTGATGATGAAATCACCACTTTGAAACTGATTGAATCCACCACTGAAGTCAAAAAAGGCGATCTGATATTGCCCATTGACGAGTTCAATTTTGACCCTTACTTCATGCCCAGAGGCGCCACCACAGATCACGAGAACATCCGAGTGGTTGCCCTGAACAATGCTTTGTTCGGATCTGGTAAACGCCAAATTGTTGCCGTCAGTGGTGGTGCGAACCAAGGTGTGTCGGTTGGCGATGTGTTTTCCATATACCGACCAGAGCAAGTGATTCGAGATGAAATCATGCACCCCAAAAACGACCTCAAGACTTTGTTCAAGCCTTCAAAAGCCAAAGTCACGCTACCTGCTGAATACGTCGGTCACATCATGGTGTTCAAATCTTTCGATAACATTTCATATGCCATCATCACAGAAGGCAACCGCACCGTCAAAATGTACGACTACGTTCGCTTACCTTAAGTGAACCCATCAGCAATTCAAGCCTGGCTGCACCTGATGCGTGCGCCGGGCTTGGGCTTTGTCAGAATCAATCAACTGTTGACTCATTTTGGCGACGCCAGCCAAATCCTGGGACAAGCTTCATACCCCAAAGACTGTCAAGTTCCCACTTCGGCTGCCCGGTATTTACAACAAGCCAATGCCGATGACATCGCCGCCGAGTTGGCTTGGTTGGACAAAGCCAACAACCACATTTTGGTGTACAACGACCCTTTGTATCCACCACAACTGAAACAGATTGATGAACCGCCTTTGCTGCTTTTTGTCAAAGGATCACCCGAAGTGTTGCTGCTGCCTCAATTGGCAGTCGTGGGTTCTCGCAATGCAACCCAAGGCGGCTTAGAAAACACCCGATCTTTTTGTGCCGACATGGTCGATAAAGGGTGGGTCATCACCAGCGGCTTGGCCGCTGGAATCGATTCAGCCGCTCATCAAGCAGCCATTGACCAATCAGGACAAACCGTCGCCGTGATGGGAACGGGCATCAATCAAATATACCCAAAAAACAACCAGCAGCTGGCCAAAAGCA
>JAUHZH010000393.1 GCA_030426065.1 Gammaproteobacteria bacterium | reverse complement strand
TGTTGATATTGTTGTGCAACCGGATTTGGCTGGAGGCCAGCACATCCAAATAGCCCCCGTTATAGACATTGACACCCGAAAAATCATTGTCAACAATGTCCACATTATCCAAAAAGACCACACCGCCGTCATGAACTTCTAGACCATGATTGACGTTTCTGGTTAATGTCAAATTCCTTAAAGTCACTTGCGAAATCGATTCGTTGTTCGTGTTTACCCTGAACGACGAACTGTTGGAATGACCCACCAAAGTTCGGCCATTGATTGAACCAAAACAGTCTGTATAGCCACCCACAATCGTTAATGTACCTGCTCCAGATGATGACCAATCTTGAAGCTCATAAGTACCATTGTTGTTGCCTGTGTAAGTCACTGTATTCGTCAATCTGATTTCATCACTGGAATCTCCGTTCAATGCCGCCACAAACAAAGCTTGTAACAAACTATCAAACACATTGTTGCCATTACAAGCATTGGAATTTCCAACCCAGTATGTTCCAGCATGGGCCGAACCAAAAGCCCAAGCCAATAACAGTACCATTGATATTTTCTTGATTTGCATCACGTCACCTCTTCTTACGAAATAAATGGACATACGTAAAAAGAAATGCTTTTGGGACAGGTTTTTTTCAATAAAGATTCAAACCACAATATGAACCCATTATCAGACTGGTCTGCAACTCAGCAGCACCCAACGCAGAGATTCCCAGAACCAAACCAGGCCTGAAGAGGAAAGGTCAAGGCGGGAGAAGAAAAGCAAGGCCAGGAGCATACGAACAGTATGTGACTGGTCTGCTTTTCACCGCCCAACGCAGAGATTGCCTCTTCAGGACAGATTTGAGACGACATCGAGGGTCGCTTTGGAACGATTCAATGTATAAAAATGGATGCCCGGTACGCCTTGGTCCAGCAATTGTTGGCACAGTTTGATGGTGAATTCAGTACCAAACTGTTGGATGGACCGCCGATCGTCACCGTAGCTTTGCAACTTGTATTTCAACCAGCGGGGCATGTCGGTACCACAGAAGCCACAAAAACGGTTGATGTTGGCGTAGTTGGTGATGGGCATGATGCCTGGTGTGATGGGCACATCAACGCCAGCTTTCTCAGCGTGGTCAATGAAGTTGAAATAGGCATCGGGATTGAAAAAGAACTGGGTGATGGCGCGATCCACACCGGCATCGACTTTTTGTTTGAAGTATTTCACTTCAGAGGCAAACGATTCGGTTTCTGGATGCACTTCAGGGTAACAACCGACGGTGATGTTAAAAGTGTTGGGGTATTTTTGGTGGATGAATTCGATCAATTCATTGGCATAGCGAAAATAACCAACCGAGCCCATGCCTGAGGGCACATCACCACGCAAAGCCAAGATGTCAGTGATGCCATGGTCAATGTATTGTTGCAACAAGGCCTGGATTTCATCGGGTGTACCACCCATGCAGGACAAATGAGGAATCACTTTCGGTGACTTGTGCTGTGACAATTCCAGCACCGTTTCTGCAGTGGCTGTGATGGTGGAGCCTCCGGCACCAAACGTGACTGAGAAAAAGTCTGGTTCCAACACCCGCAACTTTTCTTGGGTGTCCAACAGGGCCGCTTTTTGTTCTTGTGTTTTTGGCGGAAAGAATTCAAAACTCAATCCAGATGGTAATGGCTTGTTCATGATTTTGCTCCCAAACGGTCTGTGCTTATCAACATTTGTTATACCCTGAAACGAACAAAGCCAACCCGATGGGCTGGCTTTGTTGATCCAAAAAGTTTGAATGGTTTGTGCATCAGTATCTGTAATGCTCTGGCTTGTAAGGGCCTTCAACAGTGACACCGATGTATTTGGCTTGCGCTTCGGTCAAGGTGGTCAATTTGGCACCGACACGATCCAAATGCAGTTTGGCCACTTTCTCGTCCAAATGCTTGGGCAAAACAAACACGTCGTTCTCGTATTTGTCGCCGTCTTGGAACAATTCGATTTGTGCCAAAACTTGGTTGGTGAAAGAGTTAGACATCACGAAGCTGGGGTGGCCTGTACCACAACCCAAGTTCACCAAGCGGCCACGGGCCAACAAGATGATGCGCTTGCCGTCTTCGAATTCAACGTGATCCACTTGGTCTTTGATGGGATCCCATTTGCAATTCGCTTCCAATGCCGCCACTTCAATTTCGTTATCAAAGTGACCGATGTTACAAACAATGGCTTGGTCTTTCATCGCTTTCATGTGCTCAAAAGTGATGATGTTGAAGTTACCTGTTGTGGTCACAAAGATGTCTGCATCTTTGACCGCGTCTTCCAAAGTCACAACCTGGTAACCTTCCATAGAGGCTTGCAAAGCACAGATGGGGTCAATTTCAGTCACTGAAACAATGGCACCCAAACCGCGCAGAGAAGCGGCGGAGCCTTTGCCCACGTCACCGAAACCGCATACCACGGCTTTTTTACCGGCAATCATCACGTCTGTGGCACGTTTGATGGCATCCACCAAAGACTCACGACAACCGTACAAGTTATCGAATTTTGATTTGGTCACCG
>JAUHZH010000392.1 GCA_030426065.1 Gammaproteobacteria bacterium | reverse complement strand
GTTGCCATTTCCTGTGGTACAGCCATTGACAGGCATATCGGTGTTGGCCGATTCAATCGCGTCAATCAACTTACAGGTGTTGTCATCAACATCGATGGTCGCAGCCGTGGTCATGCCACTCATTGCCACCATCAGACTGGTGAATAATTTGGATCTTTTTTTGATCCTAAGGTTTTTTTTCATTGTTTTCCCCTGGAATAATTGCAATTTTCGACAGACCTCCAGATGCTTTGAAACTTGACCACCTGATGTGCCCTCCATCTTGCGACTCGAACATGGCCATCAGCCCCGGGTTGTTTCATCCTGACTGGTTAATCTTCGATCAATGATTATAACAAACCCACTGTCGTGGTTGAGGAAAGATTTCGTCTTTTGAAACCGAAGTGTTTGTTACTCAAATGCCAAACTTGGGGATGGCATCGATTAACTTCTGAGTATAAGGGTGCTGAGGGTTTTGGTACACGTCGTTTACCGCACCGGTTTCAACCAATTGACCTTGTTGCATCACCGCCACCCGATCGGCGATGAAATTGATCACAGACAGGTCATGTGAGATGAACAGGTAGGTCAAATCATGTTGTTCCTGGAGATCCAGCAACAAATTCAAGACCTGGGCCTGCACCGATACATCAAGGGCTGAAACCGATTCGTCACAAACGATGAATTCAGGTTTGACTGCCAAAGCCCGCGCGATACAAATCCTTTGCCTTTGGCCACCTGAGAATTCATGGGGGTATTTGAATCGGTCTTCGGCACGCAAACCCACTTGCTCAAGCCAGCTCACCACTTGGTCTTCCTGCTCACCCCGGTCCAAATCCGCTTGATGGATTTGGATGGGCTCCAACAAGGTCGCTCCGGCCGTCATCCTTGGGTTGAGCGAAGCATAAGGGTCTTGGAAAATGATTTGCATTTTTGAGCGCAGTGCTCGCATTGCCTTGGCTGATTGCTGGAACACATCGACGCCATCAAAAGTCACCTGACCCGATGTGGCTTGTTGCAAACGCAACAAGGTGCGCCCCAACGTGGTTTTGCCACTTCCTGACTCACCCACAAGCCCCAATGTCTCACCTTTGTGAATCGTTAAATTGACCCCATCGACCGCTTTGACATGGCCTTGGGTCCGACCCAAAAGACCACCTTTGATTGGGAAATGGGTGTGGAGTTGGTGTACTTCCAACAGGGGTGTGCCTTGGGTTGATTTTTTTGCTTTGGCTTGGGCCATTGGCTCTGTTGAACCTTGGACAGGCTCATTGACCTTGTTGTCTACGAAATCACTGACCGTCAACAGGCGCCGTGGGTTGTCATCCAGCTTGGGACGACAAGCCAACAGGCCTTGGGTGTAGGGTTGCTTTGGTCGTTCAAAAATGTCATGAGTCTTGCCTTGCTCCACCTGCTCGCCTTGACACATGACAATCACATCATCAGCAACTTCCGCCACCACGCCCAAATCATGGGTAATGAACAGCATCGCCATGCCCAACTCTTTTTGGAGGTTATTCAGCAGGGTCAAAACCTGTTGTTGGATGGTCACATCCAATGCCGTTGTCGGCTCATCGCAAATCAACAAATCGGGCTGACAGGCAATTGCCATGGCAATCATGACCCGCTGTTTCTGACCACCAGACAATTGGTGCGGGTACGATTTGATGCGCCGCTGAGGTTCAGGTATGCCCACCCAATCAAACAACTCAATGGTCCGCTTGACGGCCTGTTTTTTATTCATTTTCTTGTGTGTGCGCAGCACTTCGCCGACTTGGGTTCCAACTTGAAACACGGGATTCAAAGACGTCATGGGTTCTTGAAAAACCATGGAGATGCGGTTGCCCCGCAAAGGCCTGAGTTGCTTGTCACTCCATTGCAACAAGTCATCTCCTTTGAACCGGATGGCTTGTCCTGACACCTGTCCTGAATGTGGCACCAAACCCATGATGGCCAATGAAGTCATGGATTTCCCCGAGCCAGATTCTCCCACCATGCCCAAGGTCTGACCGGCCATGATGTCAAATGACAAGTCTTTGACCACATGACCATGACCTGGGAACAGGATCGATAATTGCTCGACACTCAGTAAGGGATCAGTCATATTTTTTCACATCGAAACGGTCTCGCAGACCATCACCAATCAAATTCAAACTCAACAAAGTCAAAGACAAAAAGGCGGCTGGGAACCACAATGCCCATGGCGCCAATTCCCAGTTTTCTGCGCCTTCACTGACCAAAGCACCCCACGAAGTCATCGGTTCCTGAACTCCCAAGCCAAGGAAACTCAAAAATGATTCTATCAGAATCACTTGCGGAATGGTCAAAGTCGCATACACCAACACCACTGCCATGACATTGGGCAGCACATGACGCCACATGATTTTACCATCAGACTGACCCATTGAATGCGCCGCTTCAACAAAAGCTTGGCGCCTGACCGACTGGGTTTGTCCGCGCACGATGCGCGCCATGTCCAACCACATGTAGGCACCGATACCGATGAACAACAGCCACAAAGACTGACCAAAAAACACCAGCAACAAAATC
>JAUHZH010000019.1 GCA_030426065.1 Gammaproteobacteria bacterium | reverse complement strand
TGTTCTTTAGACATTGTTCCGTTTGTTTCACCACATCATCACTGATGCTCATGTCGCTGTAATCATAGCCGGTGGTGCCTGAAACAAAGGCCCAACCGTCGCAAACCACGGCACGTGAATACCCAATTTTTTGCTCAAATTCTGAACCTGAAGAAATGTGCTTTATATCCATACGTCGTTCTCCGCTGTGCGTTCGTTTGTCTCACCGGTGTTGATCACGCCTTTCGGTTCGATGATCATCACCGTGCATTCGGTCTTGGCCACCGGTTTGTGCATCACCCCTTTCGGCACGATGAACAATTCCCCTTCGCTCAAATGTACCGCCTTTCCATCCGGTAACTCAATGGTCAACTGGCCCGATTGAATCAAAAAAGCTTCGTCTGTGTCATCGTGTTGGTGCCATTCAAACTCACCTTTCAGTTTGGCCAATTTGAACTGGTAATCGTTCAGCTCAGCAACGACTTTGGGCGACCAATGTTCACTGAACAGCTTGGCTTTGTCTTTGAGGTTAATGACTGGGTTCATCTGTTGCTCCGAAAGTGCCGCCTTGTAAGCCACCGGTGTGGATGATCATCGGTCGGTCATGGTTTGAAATGCGACCTTGTTTGATCCAGTCATTCATGGCATAAAAGGATTTGGCGTTGTAAATTTTATCCAATGGTATGCCGTGTGTTTGTTGAAAATCAACCGCAAATTGTCGCAATGCCGGCGTCGATTTGGCATAGCCTCCGTGGTGGTATTGATCCAAGACTGACCATTCTGTTTCACCTGCGGCCGGTGTAAGCCATTGTAAAACATCACCTTTTACACCGTGTAAACCTTTCAACACACCCACCCCACAAACCTGACACGCCCAACCCAACTGGGCAACCCCCTCAACCACACCTGCCAAAGTCCCACCCGTTCCCACAGGGCAAAACAGGTGTGTTGGTGGATTGGTGAGTTGAGCTGCCATGTCGTGCATCATGTCGACCACCCCTTTGACTGCCAAAGGGCCAGTGCCGCCTTCGTTAATCAACATGTGATTGGGGTGTTGTTGTAATTGAATTTGTACCGGCTCAGATCGCTCTTTCAGGCGATAATCACTGCGACTGACAAAAACCAATGCCATACCGTGGGCTTTTGATTGGATCAAAGTTCTTGACCACAGATCCGGGCGATCAGCCAACTCATCTCCGCGAACAACACCCACCACATGCAAACCTGCTTCTTTGGCAGCAAAAGCCGTGGCCAATAAATGGTTAGAGTGCGCACCTCCAAAGGTAAGCAATGTGCTGACTTTGTCGTCCAAAGCTTTTTGAATGGCGTATTTAAGCTTATACCATTTGTTGCCTTGGATGACAGGGTGGTTCAAATCACTGCGGAACACTTGACAGGAGATGTTCTGACAGACAAACGATTCAACAAGGTTGTTCATCTTTGATGTACAATTGTTGCTTTCTTGAAAGGAGTTCATCGTGGTCAATTCAATGTCTGTCGTTGCAAAGGCTTGGGAGTCATTCAGTCAAAATTTTGGCTTTTATATCGCAGCTGGGTTGTCATTCTTTGGCGTCGCCGTGCTGATGGTCATGCTCATGATTCACGTGTTTACGCCTTCTGGGAACTTTGGCTTGATTATTTGGGGACTCCTGTTTGCATTATTATATGCCAAATTGGCAGTGGTCATTCACCGCTGTATTTTATTGGGTGAAAATCAATTCAAAGACATGCTCAGTTTCAAACCAGAAGATTTTAAATTCTTTTTGGCCATGATGGGCTTTTTCCTTGTTTTGATGTTTGGCGTGTTTCTTATTGGCATTTTTGGCTCTTTATTTTCAGGAGGCGGGAAAATGTCGGTCATTGTTTTAGCCTTCATCCCCATGCTGATATTGGGTGTTGTCGCCAGTCGTTTGGTGATGATATTCCCTTCACTGGCTGTCAGCAACGGAGACTCGCTGGGAGACGTTTGGGATGCGGGACAAAACCACAAATGGATGTTGTTTTTTTTGGTGATTGTTTTCCTTATTTAACAGGAAAACTCTTGGAAGCCATACCCGACAATACTATTTTGCAGTTCGTAATCATGACTGCCATAAGTCAATTGGTCTTGATGTTTGAAGTGATGATTCTGTCTCATTGTTTTGACGAATTGATGATCAAACCACATGAAAATGACCGTGATGAAGACGTTTCTGAATCTTC
Organism: Gammaproteobacteria bacterium; assembly: GCA_030426065.1. Taxonomy (GTDB): domain Bacteria; phylum Pseudomonadota; class Gammaproteobacteria; order Xanthomonadales; family Marinicellaceae; genus Marinicella. Next base: position 10,327 of record JAUHZH010000019.1, on the reverse strand, counting down.
GATTTAATGAGTTTTGGTTGGTTTATTTAACGCGAGCCATCAACAACACATCGACATAGGCACCGTCTCTGAAAGCATAGTTTTTGGCGGTGCCTTCGACCTCAAACCCACAGTTTTGGTACAACTTGATGGCTGCCGGATTGTCGGTATAGACTTCAAGTTCAATGCGCGTCACCGCTTGCCACTGTTCCGCCATGTCAATGGCAGCCGATAACAAGGCCTTTCCGACGCCTTGACCCCGGCAAGATTCGTCCACTGCCATGCCAATGTTGGCCACGTGTTTCCTTCTCGGGTGTGTGAACACCTCCATGCCCAACTGCCCCATCAATTGGTCTCCCGTCACAGCGACCAAACTGACAAAGTTGGCTGCGGGCTCTTTCAAACGTTGTTGCCACAACTGCTCTGAAGCAAAAGGCAGCTGTAAAGTGCCTGCATAACAACTGGGTTGGGCATACAGGGCCTTGATGGCTGAGATGTCTGTGGGTTCTGAGTGGCGAATGACTGGTTTTTTCATGGTTTTAATGGATTTCAACCCAATTGCAAGACATGTCCGCACGACCAACACAAATTGAATTCGCGTTCGATCGTGGTTTGGCATTCTGGACATTGCCAATCACTCATGGGTAACTTGGGTTGGGTTTTGAGGGTTTGAATCAACTGTTGCGCACGATCCCAATCGCGTTTCTCATGAAGCCACAGCTCAGGCCACGTGTCGGTGTAGGGCAGGTCACCAATGGCGCCGATGGCATGTTCATTTTTAATGAAGCAAGCGATGTTGGCCGCTTCCAACGCGGATTTGACCATTTGTAATTCGGTCAAATTTTCATAGGCATCCAATTTCTTCATGATTTTCCTTTTTTCTTGGGTTTGCGGTTGCGCAAGGCGGCATCGTAGGCCAGTTGGGCCCAATGTTTGGCCGCTTCTGGATCATCATAAATCACTTCAGGGGCCAAATGGTAACTCATCGGCATGGCCTTGCCATTTTTTTGATACATGAACGGCCCCAAATCCTCGGCTTCAAACGCAGCTTTGTTTTCCTTGTCCACTTTGAGGTACAAGACCTCATCAGCCACCAAACCGAACATCAATCCATCATGGTATATCCCATGACCACCGAACATGGCACGGCTGCTGATTTCGCCCAAAGGCGAGAGCACCTCTTTCAAATAATCAATGTAATCGTTGCTCACCGATACACTCCAAAAATTGAACCGGTTGGTTCAAACCCAAATAAATGCATTGCCCATCCTTTGTCGTGATTTTGATGTTGGGCTCACCAAACAGGTTATAGCGTTTCACACCTTTTTGGCGATGAACCACACCGTGACTCGCTTCAACGTTTTGAATTTCTGACCACTTCAAAACCCAAGGGTTGAACAAACCATAACGAATGATCAAAGCTTCAGTACTTACAGAAACCGGTCTGATGGCGATGGCGCGGTATTCAGCAGTGAACCAAAGCAAGCTGAACAACGTCAATCCGCTGACCACATTGGCCGCCATCGGTGACCAAATGAAGTGCAGCAGCACATGCATCAAGGGGATTTCAAAAGCAATGATCAACATAAAGCCCAAGAGGTTACTTTTTGTGCCTTCTTTTTGATCACCCCAAAAGTGGGTTTCGCCATGAAATACGGAGTGGTTGACACGTTTATGGAAGAGGGCATATATCCAAACTCGGGCTTCGAAGCCCATGATTTGACTGACCCAGCCAGAGCCCAACAGGCGCTCTATCGGTTGTTGTATGGCTTGATCTGGATCGTCTTCACCATTCAAAGCCGCCTTGATGGCCACGAACACAGTGATCATCACCGTCAACTCGAACAGCAAAAACAAGGCCAGCACCACAAAACGACCTGACGAGAGCCACTGCCAAATGTTTTGGTTGGCCTCAGGTATGATGAAGCTGCCAAGCAGAATGATCAAACAGGCATAAACCAAAGCTTTCAAAGCCGCTTGTTTTTTGTCGTCGATACAAAACCAACAGACCAAAGGCAAAACAACCAAGCCATCGATCAACAACAACCATTCTGGTTTGGTGCGGCCAAAATCATTCCAGAACCCATGGCTCAAATAATAAAAACTCCACACCGCTGCCATGCTCAAAAGCAACAGCAGCGGCACCTGTTGTTTCCTTATTTTCACAGTCAGTCAGCCTGCTTTGTGCCTTCTTCAATGGGTGGCGTTTTGGGTTCACTGGGTGTTTCTTTGACCTGTTTTTGCATGAAACTGATGTTCTCTGGTGACACCACAAGCGATTGCTGCGCTTTTCGATCATACAAATAGACAAAACGGGAGGTGCTTCCCAACAGCTCGAATGTTTTCAATGATTCATTTTCACCGAAGGCCACTTGGTAACTGTCATGGCCCTGGTTTTTGATGGAATCAGCGTTTTCCTTTGCCAAATCTTGCATCAACACCACCGTACACAACAAAGCAACGATGAACATTGTTACGGGGTCGGTGTATTTGGATTTCAACCTGTTTTCAACAAAATTCCTATAGGCTTGAAATCGTTTTCTGAAATACACATCCAAGCCGTAAGCCACCAACAACAGGAAAACAGCAAACCCAAACAAGGCCAAAGTCCGTGGTTCAAGAATCGCCGCCAATAAAAAGTCACTCAAATCAGCAAATTTGAGGATGTTGATGTCAAATGCCTGATAAAAAAAGAAACTGTACCCTGTCCCGATCGCGGTGATCAAGGCGTAGCTCAAGGTCAAGATGATGGACGGGTGGTTCTTGGCAAATGATGTGATCGACGGCTGCATGGTTTCAAAGGGGTTTTTGCATACCTAAATTATACCCTGAATCACTATAATAATCCCTTTGACATCCTGACTTGGAGCAAGTAAATCTTTCATGGCATCGGTAAACATGTCAAACGAAGACCAAATGACCACCATGGCCAACAGCAAAGGCAAGGGTGGGTGTTGTGTGTTTAACTTACTTTGCATTTCAGTTAGTTATCCAGCCACCTCTTTAGCTTTTCTTTTGCTTCTATATGCGAACAGGTCTGGCCTTTTAATATGGCTTGTTCACCTTTTAAAATTCCACGCTTTAAAGACTCGCAGGTTTTCTTGTGATTGGTACTGCAATCTTTTCGTTTTATGATGGTTTCATTGCTGAATTCATTCATGATACTTTCGAATCACCGCCACTTGGTTCCCTTCCAGTTCCAACACTTCCATCATCACTTTGCTGTATTCAATGGCCTGTTGGTTTTGCGGATGGATGCCTTTGGCGTGGTGTTTGTAGCGTATGGCTACGGCTGAGTCATTGAAGGTAAAGACATTCAACAATTCTGCTTTGTACTCCGTGTGCGCACCCAAATAAAAAGTCATGCCTTCGCGCATCCGCTTTTTGCCATCGGGGGTTCTTGAATCATCGGTTTCCCAAGGCAGGTGGCTGTGACCCACATCATCAACCAACAAAGCCAAGTAAGCTTCCAGTTCCTTGGCCGTTGCCTTCGGCGACTGTGTGGCCACCATTTTTTCAAAATAAGTGTTGGCGAGTTGTTTCATGTCCAATGGCTGTTCTTCTGCAGATGCAGCAAAAACACAAAACAAGGCAATAAAAAGGCTGAGTTTCATCAATGATCCTGTTTGAATGTAGAGACTTGATTATAATACAGCCACCTGACATTGGCTGAACTCATGAGCACACAATCGATCACCATCACCCAACCCGATGACTGGCACGTTCACTTGCGCGATGACGCCATGCTGACACAAGTTGCGTCCTACACTGCGCGCCAATTCGGTCGTGCCATCATCATGCCCAATTTAGCCACGCCCGTGACCACCACGGCTTTGGCAGCAGCTTACCGTGATCGCATTTTGGCCGCCACCAAAGGCCAACCGGATTTCCAACCCCTGATGACGGCTTATTTGACCGACACCATCGATGCCAATGATTTGGTCCAGGGCCACCAGCAAGGCGTCTTGACCGCAGCCAAGTTGTACCCAGCCAATGCCACCACCAACTCGGCCTTTGGCGTCAGTGACGTCAAAACGATTTATCCCGTTTTGGAAGCCATGCAAAAAGCGGGCATGCCCCTCTTGGTACACGGCGAAGTGGTCAGTCATGACGTCGATATTTTCGATCGAGAGGCCTTGTTCATTGAAACCACCATGGAACCGCTGCTCAAAGCCATGCCCGAATTGAAAGTGGTTTTTGAACACATCACCACCAAAGACGCGGCTGATTTTGTCGCCTCATCCGGTGACAACATCGCCGCCACCATCACCGCCCACCATTTGCAAATCAACCGCAACGACATGCTGGTCGGTGGCATCAGACCGCATTTGTACTGCCTGCCTGTCGCCAAACGTGAATTGCACCGCCTGGCTTTAAGACAGGCTGCCACCTCTGGATCGAAAAAATTCTTCCTCGGCACCGACACCGCACCCCACCGCATCGGCGACAAAGAAAGCGCCTGTGGCTGCGCCGGCATATTCAGCGCACCCCACGCTTTGGAAAACTACCTGCAAGTGTTTGAAGAAGAAAACGCCATCGAACACTTTGAAGCCTTCGCTTCCTTCAACGGTCCCGATTTTTACCGCCTGCCACGCAACGAAAAAACCATCACTTTAGAAAAGAAAGAACAGACCGTACCTGAAGTGATCGGTGAAGGCGACTTGGCTGTGATGCCTTACCGGGCAGGTGAAGTTTTGGGCTGGCAATTCACATAAATCGCTGCGCTTCACCACATTGATTTTATTGTGAAATAAAGTAGGGTGGGCTCCGCCCACCACAGATTTAAACACTTTGATTTCAGCACTGAATGCCCAGCTTTTTTGGTGGGCAAATGTTTTGGTTCATTTCGTGAACGTTACAAGCGTTCCCACGCAGGAGCTTGGGAACGAGATTAATTTCACCCTCCAAAAAAATCATGACTTTTGGCATATAAAATTGAACCGCAAGAAAATAGTGCTGTCCATACTTGTCCACACTTTATATAAACAGAAAGGAGATGTTCATGAAAATTAAATTAATGGTAAGTGTTGCACTTTTGTGCGTTCCTTTGGCTGGCATCAGTGGCGTCAAGGTCAGTTCCCATAAGCAGCCGGGCATGTTATTGAATGAAAAAACAGCATCGTCTGATGAAGCCTTGCCTTGGGTGACCTATAAAAACAGTTTAATCAAAACCAGCACCCCAAAAAAGAGCGATCAAATGAGTCCGTTTTACCAATCGGTCCTCGCATTCATTGAAGCGACCAAAGCATGGGAAGCTGAAACCGCCACAAACAGCGCATTAAAAAGTCAATTCTGGGATGATTTGGTCCAAATCAACCAAGCCGAATTTTTGCCTGAATATATTTGGGAACACTATGCCAAAAACAGTTGGCAACCTTCTGAATCACTGAGGATGAATGCCTATCGGGATTGGTTCAAAAACAACATGGCAAACCATGTGAGTCAAAAAATTCCGCATTTTCATTGAACTGAATTCGTTTTTTTGACAAATCACCAAGCTCAGTTTACTGGGCTTGGTTTGGTTTTAAAGTTCACTTTCGACCCTTCAATCAGTACAAGTTTATCTTTGCGAGCCATTTTTTTTATTTGGTATTCCAAACTTTGCGCTTCTGAGCGGCTGTCGACTTCGACTTGGTACACCAGTTCCAGCTTGTTGAACCTGCGGGTGAATTTGGCTCCAGGTGGTTTTTTGCTTAAATGCTGCTTCAAGCGTGCTTTCGGGTCCCGGGCGATGCCGGTGTACAAGATGTTATCGTCGCAAAGCAAGATGTAAACGCTGTAGGATTTGTTGTCAGACATGGAACCATGATAGCAAATGTGAGCGCCATTCATGTGATACTTTTTAACCTGCAATGGCACTTGAAGTGAAAGCTTCTGAGTGTAATTAAAAACACAGGGTATTTGTATTGTTAATGTAACCTAATTGGTGCATAATCACTGCTTTTTGGAATTCTTCATCATGGAAAGACATCAACTCAAACGCAGTTTCATCGCATTGGCTTTATTCAGCCAAGCCTCTTTTGCCACCAACTTTGGTGTCAGTTCGGAAGACAAGCTGGGGCAAGGCACGGAAGCTGGACTTGGTACAGTGGTGAACATCCCGGTTGCAAATGACATTTCTGAAAGTGCCCGTGATGCAGTCAAACTCTCTGACGGTACCATCTTGGTTTACAACGGCACATTCGATCCAAAGCTCAGCGTTTACGCTAACAATGCTTGGTCGGATTTGACCTTTTCTGGTTGGTCAACGGTCAACAACGGCACCTACGGCGGCATCGCCAGTGACAACCGGTTTGTTTGGGTAACCGACATGAGTACGGGTGGCGATCCTGATGATGCTTTGCATGGCATTGTTCAAATTGATCTGGATGGGCAAATGCCTGATTTTCGTTTTGCTGAAGACATTGAACCCATCGACCTGACCCTGGGGAAAGACGGCTTGTTGTATGCACTGTGGCCTGGTGGCTCACCCGAAGGTCGATTTGTGAACGTTTACAACCCCAATGATGCCAGCTTCATCAAAACCATCAGCCTTGCTGATATTTTTGGCCACACCGGTCACCGAAGCATTGCCGTCGATGAAAACAGCAATATGTACATTGCTGATTGGGATGGTGACATCCAAATGATAGATCGAAATGGCAATGTCTTACATACGCTGGATGTTGGCGGCAGCTTATATGACGTTGACATCGTAGATGGCAAGGTCATTGCCGGCGATCGTTTTGGTGATGTTTACATCGCCGATTTGCAGCTACAAGGATACCAGGAATACGCCATTTCTGATTTAAATGCCCAGTTTGATGACTTCGGTCATGGTGTGTTTATTTTGGGTGACAGCGTAGACACCAGCAACATCATCATCGACTATATTTTTGCTGATGATTTCGAATAAATGACTGTAAACACAGTCAAAGAGGGATTTCTTGCCCTTTGGTGCTGGGTTTCAAGCATTTCTGGTATTCCTCGTTCCCATGCCGGAGCATGGGAACGAGGTTGATATGAAATTGATCACAAGCCATGCTTGTCAATGAAGTGTTGGATCATGGCTTCTTCGGCGTCGGCGCGGGTCGAGATCGCATCAACCGCTTGAGTCTCGGCCCAGCTTTCCAAACCTTTGATGGCTTTTTCTTCTTCGGTTTTCAGCAGGCTGTCCCAGGCGCTGAAAGGGGTGCCGTCGAAGTATTTGGCACTGGTGCCAGGGCCGTCGGGGCTGCCGTGGCCGGTGTCGATGGAGTCTCGCCAGTATTCGGCGTGGTTGCGCCATTCTTCTTGATCAACCAGGCCAGGGGCGGTGAACCAGACGTTCCAGCTGAGGATGTTGCCGTTTTGCAGCATGTTACCGGTGGCGAGGTTAAAGATGTCGAGGAACAGTTGGTTGAAGTCATCGACGGTGCTGTTGCCTGTTTTTTCAATCGGGCCGATTTGCACATCAAGGTGTGACACGTCCCAGGCCTCGTCTTGGTGTTTGGCGAAGTCAGGGATGGGGAAGTTGGTACTTTGGCCTTTGATCAGTGGGAATATCGGTTGACTGGCATTTCCAGGGTCATGGGTGGTGACCCGAATGGCGTTGGCTTTGGAACTGGGAAAAGGCAGTTTGCTGTCGGCAAACCGGTCCCAAAAGAATTTCACCCATTTGTTTTGTTTGGCACTGGGGCTGAACCAGATTTTACCCACCACGGTCATGTCAGCGGCCATTTCTTTGCTGTCTTCGTTGACCCAGCCACGTTGTCCTGTGACGGTGACTTCGACATTCAAAGCACCGAATTTAGGCGAATAGGCGCCTTGTTGCGGACAGATGATGGAGAATACGCGGCCTTCATCGGTGTACCCCAGACGTGAAATGTCCGGTGCGAACATTTGGTAACAGCGTTTGGGGTCTTTGGCGCCTTTTCGTGTTTCCCAGCTGAATTCGGGCCACATGACTTGCTGTTGTCTTTGCAGTTTGTCGATGTTGGCCATGTTATCGAGCATGGGCAGGGAAGTGAGGTTGGGGTTGGGGTATGAGAACATTTGATTGGATTGTTCGAATCCACCCACCCAACCGGGTGCTGGTTTTTGATTGTTCATGTCATTTCCTTAAAATTAAGCGTGTGTGTTGTTAAGCCACTTTGTGTGGCTTAGTTATTGTAAGTGCAATGACATGGAAAAACATCTCGCTTCTGTGAACCTCAGGCACAAAAAAACCCGGACTGGCCGGGTTTTTTTCACTAGGATGGACTGATCAAAGCATCTCCATCAGCTGGTTTTGGGTTGTTTCATCGTCGCTTTGGGCCAACCAGAACACCGCTTGTTTTTTGGCGGTTTGACTGTAGTCACCCTTGAGGATTCGAAACAGTGCTTGTTCACCCTGTTGGCTTTGTGACAAGCTGAAAACCAAAGCTTCGTGTAAAGCACTCATCTCTGGATCGGCAATCATGTCCAAAAGCGCTTGCGCTTCGATTTGATCACTTTGGCCGAGCCAAAAAATGGCATCCCTTTGTTGTTCAGGGTCTTTGTCGTCCTGGGCCACTTGTTTCAACAGATCGAAGGCGGCTGGCGATGCTTGGTGTTGCAATGCCATGTTGATGCTGCGGCGTGTTTCGCCTTTAGGCAAACTGCCCAACAGTTTTTTCAATGCTTGGGTCGCATTGCCCTGGCGGTTACCCAACCAAAACACGGCTTGTGAAGAGAGGCCTTCGCGGTTCAATTCAGCCAATTCAACCAAAGTCCCAGGCACTTCGGGCGCCCCATGCAAACTCAAAGCATATAGGCTGCCATTTTCATCGGCATGTCCTTGGCGGCTGATGGCTTGGGCTTTTAGCCAGTTGACACTGGCTTTCGGTGCCACAGGGCCCAATCGCTTGACATCCACACCTCCTGTTTTGACCTCACAGTGATCTCCCACAGGCATGATGACTTCAGGGGCCGAAGCCTTGATTTTCACATACACATGTATTTGATCGGTCTTGGGTGTTTCCGCACGTGACCCATAGCCACGGTGTTTTTGATTCAAATCGCACTGGGCCATGTCATCACCGTCCCAGCAACAGACACTGGGTGTTTCAGGCGCGGCAGGGACTTGGTAGCTGATCCAGCCATTTTTAATGCTTTTGGCTGCACGTTCTATGTCGTTGTCGACAAATGGCGCCGTGATTAAGGCCAATAAACTCAATATCAATTTGGTGATCATCTCATTGCTCCTCTATCAATTTCAGCAAGGCTTCTGGATCGAGCATGCCGATGGTTCTTAAAATGCGTTTGCGGTCTTCCTTGTCTTGGCTTTGTTGATAGACTTTCATTAACCAGGTCACTTCACCTTGCATCATCAAAGCTTGCAATATGCGTGACTTGCCTTCTTCACTGGCGCCGGCATACTGATCCGCCAAGTACGCCATGTCTTCGCTGTCCCCGGACATGCCCAAGGCCAAATAAAACCCTTCGCTTTCTTTGATGCTCGGATCGGCTTGTGCCAATCGACGGATCTGATCGGGGTTGCCCACGGCACCCAAATGGTGAATGATTTCTCGTTTGATCTCAGGATCTGACTCATTCATATACACCTGTTCCAATTCATCCAAAGCATGCTGACTGATCAAGGCGGTGAGTAAATGCCTTTTGAGTTCTGGGTCTTTGGCTTCAAGGAACAGGTCCTTGATCACAGCCGCATCCATGTCGGTGACCATCATCAAGCTGGCCAAGGCGCGCTTTTCTTCGATGTCATCACTTTTGCGGTACAAATCCAGGGCATAAGCACTGTCTGCTTCACCCAGCATCATCAAAGAATGAACAGCTGCGCGACGCAATTCCTTGTCTTTTTCTTTGGCAATCACGTCTTTGATCATGGCCGATTCTCCTGCCACCGCCAAAGACTCGAGCAAAGCGGCTTTTTTGGATGCTTTGGCGGTTTCTTTGTAAAGCTCTTTGAGCACTTCGGATTCGCCCATCGCACCCAGCATGTGCATCATCTGTTTTGACAGCTCCTGATCGTTTTCTTTCTTCAACAAACCGGCCATCATTTGACCGTTGTCCAAATGGATAAAGCTGTTGATGATGGCAGATTTCACTGCTTTTTCTCTGGCGTGTTCGTACATGTCTGCCAAACGCCTTTGATTTTCTTCTCCACCACGCAGTCCTAACATTTGAATGGCTTGGGCCTTGAGTCCAGGACTCTCTGTTTTCTTGATGTATTCGTATAACAAGGATTCCGCTTCAGGTGCATCTGTGATGCCCAGAAGATGAATGGCGTTGGATCGAGAACCGGGGGTCGTTTCTGGGGCCTCCAAGTACAGTTCTTTGATCATTTTGACTGCCGTTTTAGGTTGGGTGTCCATCATTTGTTGAATGGCGAACAAACGCAACTCATCTT
>JAUHZH010000391.1 GCA_030426065.1 Gammaproteobacteria bacterium | reverse complement strand
AAAGGTGCGTTCTTCACACGAGGTTCTTCACACGACGAATACGCGGCCTATACAGAAGATGGAACGGTGTACGCCAAAGGCATGGACCGTTTGTTGGTCAAGTGGGAAACGGCCAAAGCCTGTGTCCCTGAATCAAATTTTGAAGACCAAGGACACACTGATGCCGTTGTCTTTTATGGCACCAGCGCATATGCCGCCGAAGAAGCTTTGGAAGGCCTGCGTCAACACCATGATTTGGATGCCATGTGCATCAAAGCGATTCCATTCACTGAAAAAACAGCGCAGTTCATCGCCCAACATGAGCGTATATTTTTGATTGAACAAAATCGCGATGCACAGATGAAATCCTTATTGGTCAATGAGTTGGGTACGGTGCCAGATAAAATTGTTCCGATTTTGAATTACGATGGCATGCCTGTCACGGCCACGTTCATTGAGGATAACATCCAGCCGCATTTACCCCAAGCAGCGCAACTGAGGAGCCAGTCATGACCTACATCAGACCCAATTTCAGACACCCTGAATTGACGCCCAATGACAAAGGCTACACCATCAAACATTACGAAGGTGCGCTGTCGACATTGTGTGCCGGATGTGGACACGATTCCATCAGTGCGTCCATCATCAAATCTTGTTATGAGTTGGCTTTAGAGCCCCACAGGATCGCCAAAATTTCCGGCATCGGGTGTTCATCGAAAACCCCGACTTATTTTCTCGGCAAAGCCCACGGCTTCAATTCGGTTCACGGACGCATGCCATCTGTCACGGCAGGTGCCAACATGGCCAACAAGGATTTGTTGTACATCGGTATCTCTGGAGATGGCGACACGGCATCGATTGGTATGGGCCAGTTTGCTCATGTGGTCAGGCGCAATTTGAACATGGTTTATATCGTCATGAACAACGGTTGCTATGGTTTGACCAAAGGTCAGGACTCAGCCACTGCTGATTTGGGATCTGCTGGAAAAAAAGGCATCCCATCGCCATTTGAAGGGATTGATTTGTGTGAGTTGGCCTTACAACTCGGTGCCGGCATGGTCGCTCGAAGCTTTTCAGGGGATAAAAAACAACTGGTGCCTTTGATAAAAGCCGCCATCAAGCACAAGGGTTTTGCCTTCATTGACGTGGTTTCACCTTGTGTGACTTTCAACAACACCCCGCAGTCGACCAAAGGGTATGAATGGGTGCGTGATCATTTAGAGGCGACTGGTACCATAGATTTTGTTCCCGACCGGAAAGAAATCATCATCGATTACACGGAAGGGGCTTCTCGACAAGTGGCCATGCATGATGGCAGTGTGTTGCATTTGCAAAAAAACCAGGATGATTATGATTTGTCATGCAGGAAAGAAGCCATCAATCGCATCGAGTCGGTTAAAATGGCGCAAAAAATTCTGACTGGGTTGATTTACATGAATGAATCTCATCCCGACACCCATGAAAAAATCCAAACGGTTGATACACCACTGAACGCGCTGACTCAGCAGCAGCTGTGTCCTGGCTCAGCAGTGTTGTCGGCCCTGAATGACTCCCTGAGGTAATGGACAAACATCATTTTTATCAAAACTCGGTTCAATGCGTTGAAGCCGAGATCGACTTCGTGGCTGACACCTACCGCGCTTTGAAAGGGCGTGGTGCCGTGACTTTGCGAGAAGACTTTTGTGGCACCGCGCAAACCGCTTGTGAATGGATTGGCAGGGGTGACCAACATCGGGCTTGGGGTGTGGATTTGGACCCATTGGTATTGCAATGGGGACGGGACAATAATCTGTCCCGACTGCGTCCTGATCAACAATCCAGGATTGAATTGCTGGAAGCCAATGTCATGCAAGCCAATGTTGACCAATTGGATGTGGTGTTGGCGATGAATTTCAGCTACTACATTTTCATGGAAAGAACACAGATGATTCAGTATTTTTCTTCTGTGAGGGATTCGCTGAATGATGAAGGTGTGTTGTTCTTGGATGCTTTTGGTGGTTACGAAGCCCACAAGGAACTGACAGAAGAACGTGAATGCGACGGTTTCACCTATATTTGGGAGCAGGCGAGTTTCAACCCAATCACATCAGAAATGCAGTGTTACATTCACTTTGAAACCGATGAAGGTGTGCGCATGGACCGGGCTTTTTCGTATTATTGGCGTTTGTGGTCTCTGCCAGAGATCACAGAGATGCTACAAGAGGCGGGATTTTCCTCAGCGGATGTTTATTGGGAAGGGACCGATCAAAAGACGGGTGAGGGCGACGGCATATACACCCGCTCAACAGAAGGCACTGCAGATGCCGGTTGGGTGTGTTATGTGGTGGCCGAAAAGTAACCTGATGATTTAAACTGAAGTTTTGCTGCCCATCATGCTGTAACCGTCAACCAGTTCTCTGATTTCATCACGCACGCGGTTCTTTTCGTGGCAATTCAATTCGATGGTTCGCTTCAGGATGGCAAAACTCTCCATGTCGATTTGAGTCCATTTTGCCTTGAACTCCCGCTCTGAAACCTCCAACACTTGTATGCTCATCGCGATGGCTCGTGTGCCTTCGAGTGCGATGTTCAGACG
>JAUHZH010000390.1 GCA_030426065.1 Gammaproteobacteria bacterium | reverse complement strand
CAGACCACACCATCATTGAGAAGATTGGTTCAGGCGGTATGTCTTCGGTTTATTTGGGGCGTCAGATTTCACTGCAACGCAAAGTCGCCATCAAAGTTTTGCGCAAACTGGTGATGGAAGATCAGAACTTGGCAGAACGTTTCGTCAATGAAGCCAAAACCATTGCCTCATTAGACCACCCCCACATCATCACCATATACGAAGCCAAGCAACTGCCCTCTGGTTTGACTTACTTCACCATGCCTTACCTGAACCATGGGAATTTTGGCGACATCATTTGCACCAACGCCGATCACTTGATAGACCTGTTGTGCCAAATTTGTGAAGGCTTGGCTTATGCACATGATCGCGGCGTCATCCACCGTGACTTGAAACCTGACAACATCTTGTTCGACCAGTTTGGCCAATTGAAAATTGCTGATTTTGGCATCGCCTTGAGTAAGGACACCAAACGCAAAACCAAAGACGAGCAAATTTTGGGCAGTGCCCATTACATGAGTCCGGAGCAAATTCAGTCACGTGACATCAACTACCTGTCTGACATTTACAGCTTGGGTTGTATCATTTATGAAAAATTGACCGGTGATCATTTGTATGATGCCAACAATGATTTTGCGGTGCTTTTGGCGCACATCAACAAAGCCATACCCGAATTGCCCAAAGCCTTGGCCAAGTGGCAACCCATCTTAAACAAATGTTTGGCCAAAGACCCCGCAGACCGTTACCAGTCGGCATTGGAAGTCAAAGAAGATTTGTTGGCCATCAAATCGCCCGAACCCAGTAAGGAAAGCAACAAGGTCAATTGGCAATGGCCTGAATGGTTGAAACCCATCCATGCCGCTGCGGGCTCCGCAGCCCTATTGGCCCTGGTTTTGTTGTGGGCCCTGTGGCCTGAATCAGACACCCAGCCGGTCCAGTTGGCTGAATCAACAACGTTGAGCACGCCAGCCACGGTGGTCAGCCAAGAAGCCACCATCCCCGCAACTGCCAACCAAGCTACTGAAGCCATTCAAAGCGTGGTCACAGATTCTGAAGTCATGGATTCCGATCAAGACACTGCCTTGGACGAAACCAGCGACAACAGCGAATTGGACATTGCGCTTGAAGAAGTGGTGATTCTGGATGATGCCAGTCAACCTTTGGATGGTGAATCACCCTCGATTGACATGTTGTTGACTCAAGGCAATGAAGCCTTGAAAAAATTCCGCCTGACCAAACCCGCCGGCGAATCTGCGATTGATCGATTCAAAGCGGTGTTGGCCATTGAGCCTGAAAACGAAGCAGCCCAAGAGGGGATGAACCAAATTGGCCGGTATTATTTCAATTTGCTGGAAAGCAAACGCAAAGCCGGCGACCACGAAAAGACCCTGTTGTATGCCCGTGCCATGATTGATTTCATCAATGCTGAAAACATCAACAAAGGGTTGTACAGCGGATCAATTGAAAAAATCGTCGCCGAAGCCACCATTGCCGTCGACACCGCGGTCAAAGCCAGACGCAACAATCAACAAGCCAAGCAGTTGCTTGAATTAACGGATGTCCTGACCGAATCTTCAGACACCATTCAAACGCTCAATTCACAATACCAAAGCATCCCTAAACTGGGACAAACCGTCGCCCAAGCTGCCGGGATGAACATGATTTACGTCCCAGGCGATTCAACGCAAGCTGACTTGATGGTGGCTCAACATGAAATCACAGTGGCGCAATACCAGGCTTTCGCTGGCGAAAATGCCAGTAAGGAAAAATGTGAACACTTGGGGGGCAAAGGGTTTTTCAAAAAATACAGTTGGATCAAACCACCCTTTGACCAAAGTGGCAAGCATCCTGTGATTTGCATCAATGCACAAGAAGCCATGGCCTACGCTCAATGGTTGAGTAAAGAGACTGGCCACACTTACCGTTTACCCACTGCCACAGAATGGCAGCGACTTAAATCACATGCCACCAGCAACTCATGTTCTGGTGCCAATTTGGCAGGACAAGAAACCAACGTCAAAGACAAAATCACGGATCAGGCATTGGCATGTAAAGATGCCCACGTATATACCGCACCGGTTCAAAGTTTCGGCAACAAAAACAACATCCATGACCTCAACGGCAACGTCGCTGAGTGGGTTCTCAACTGCGCTCAAGCCAAAGGCTGTCAACAGTTTGCTCTGGCCGGATCATCCTGGCAGAAAGGCAAAGATGCCAGCAACGACGTTGCCAAAATCGACGCCGCCACACGAGACTCCACCATAGGTTTCAGGTTGGTCAGGTCTTATTGAGGCACGTGGCTCGATCATCCCTGCCGACTGAACAACAAAGCCCACTGAGCCTGTTGAAGGGCAAAACATCCTGAATAACTCAGGTTTCGAACAAGCCCCTCTACCGACTGACAAATCAAGCCTCTTGACTGAACCCGTGGAAAGGCAACCCCAAACACCCAATTAAAAAAATCCCCAAGCCAACCTAGTGTAGTGTCCTGTACTTGGATAGGTTATCAGAAGTCATCAAATGCGCCAAGACAAGGCGCAGCTTGCAGATAATGGTTTATCCCTTATTAAGAGCTGCAAC
>JAUHZH010000018.1 GCA_030426065.1 Gammaproteobacteria bacterium | reverse complement strand
CTTGATCATTGGGGATGCACAGTTGAACACGGCTTTGAATGACCTCAAACCTGTTGAAAGTGGTGGTGGTCGAAGCATTGTTGCCATCCCTTTGGTTCAAGAAGAAGAGGTCATAGGAGTGATTTATTTGGACAACCAACAATTGCCTCATAATTTCACTCCCGAACAAATTCCGTTTTTAACCACTTTTTCGGCACACACCAGCATCGCTTTGCATAACAGCATGCTTTACCGAAGGGCCATCACCGATGATTTAACCCAGCTGTCCACAAGGAAGCATGTGGATGAAGCCCTTTCCAGGCATTTCAGTGAAGCCCAAGAAAGTAAGCATCCGCTTTCATTGTTGATCTTGGATTTGGATCACTTCAAAAACATCAATGACAATTTTGGTCACACCACCGGTGATCAAGTCTTACAAGGGTTCTCTGAAATCATAAAATCCCTGACACGTCAGCAAGATGTGGTGGGTCGTTTTGGTGGTGAAGAATTCATCGTGCTGCTGCCCAATGCGGACGAATTGGCAGCACATGATTTGGCAGAACGCATCAGGCAGTCCACTGAAAAACACAAGTTCAACAAAGGCGACAGCTCAATTGCAGTTACAGTGAGCATTGGCGTTGCCAGCATCCAACATCAAGTCGATCACAATCCTTTGTCATTGCTAGAGAATGCAGATGCAGCCTTGTATCAAGCCAAAGCACGAGGCAGGAACCAAACGGTCAGATTTTCCCAAACTTGAACAAAATCGTGAGATTGACTCATGTGGTGGCGACTCCTTATAATCATTGGCAATGTGCCAACCTTTGACTGATGTATGGATCAAAAAAACCACTTAATTTGCCCTCAATGTTTACATCAAAATGGCAAAGGTGCCACCCATTGTCAGCTGTGCGATACGCCACTGGATCAACCCATTGGGGATGAGACCATCGCTCCGCAAAACCCACCATCAAATCAGCATCCTGATGCCACCATTGCACCTGGCCTTCCACAAAAGCCAGATCCAGATGTAACCGTTGCACCAGAAATATTGGCGCAACAGAAAAAAGCAAACAAAGACCAAATGACTTTCCAATTGGCTGGAGATTTGGCGCAATTTGAAGTCCTGGAAATTTTAGGTCAAGGGGGCATGGGGGCGGTTTATCATGCCAAAGACAAAACCTTACACCGTGATGTGGCGATTAAAATGATGCGGCCTGTGATGGGAAGTAAACAACTGAGTGCGGATGCTTTGATCGATGAGGCACGCATGGCGAGTAAACTCAACCACCCCAACATAGTGACCATATACGATGTCGCAAGAACAGCTGACAGCAACTACATCGTCATGGAGTGGGTAGATGGCCAACCGCTTGATGAATTGATCCCAGAGGACGGGTTGGATTTGCTGACTGCGGTGTCTTATGCTTGCCAAATTGCGGACGGTTTGAATTCAGCACATCAAAAATACATCATTCACCGTGACATCAAACCTCAGAACATCATGATCAGTGCTGATGGAACGTTGAAAATACTGGACTTTGGTATCGCAGGGTTGATAGAGCAACAAAGTGCAAGTCAATCGCTTGAACAGGGGGAGAACAAGCAAACCAAGACAATGGCTGTTGGTACGCCCAGTTACATGTCACCTGAGCAGGTCAGGGGTTTGAATCTGGACCAACGTTCAGATGTCTTTTCTTTTGGTATTCTGTTGTATCAAATGCTTTGTGGTAAAAGGCCTTTTCAAGGCAAAGACACCTCCGCCATTCAGGAAGCAATATGTGAAGGTCAAATCATACCAATCAAACAAGAGATACCTGACCTGCCTGAAGCTTTGGTTCACTTGCTTGATAAAATGCTGGCCTCTCAGAAAGATGACCGCTGGCAAAGTTCGAATGAATTGGCAGAAGAATTGCATCGAATTTATGGGGAATTAACTTACCAAAAGAATTGGTGGCAAAAACGTCACTGGCTGACAAAAGCCGCCATCCTGATTCCCTTTATGGTCGGTCTGGGTTGGTCAGTAAAAGACGTGCTGTTTCCAGCATCTACACAACAATTGATTGAGCAGCAGTTGGCGGAGGCCAATAAAATAGCCATCCTGCCTTTTGAAAACATCAGCGGTGACCCATTGATACAACTCTTTGGAGATGGCTTGGCAGTCAACCTTGGCAGTGACCTGGCCGCCATTGCAGCTGAGCAAAACAACACATGGATTGTGCCTTCGACTGAAATCAGCCGCATGAAGGACCAATCATTGCAAGCCGTTGCAGATAAATACGGGGTAAATCTGGCATTAACTGGCAGCATCCAACACATGGGTTCAACCCGATTGTTGGTCATGAATTTGTTGGACGCGGCAACTGGTCAACAGGTCAAAACAGCGGAAGTCAATATCCAAGCCGATGAACTGTTTCAAGGGCATGGTTTGATCAGGTCTCAGGCCTTGGAACTTTTGGGTTGGCAAGTGCCGGATGGATTGTCAGAAAAATTTCGAGCCCAAAGGCCTCAGCTTGATGGTGCATACAGAGAATATGTTCAGGGCAGGGGGTATCTGTATCGATTCGACCAGGCTGGCAATGCTGATAAAGCACTGGTTGCATTTCAAAATGCCATTGAGATTGATGACAAATATCAGGCAGCCCTGGTGGGTTTGGCTGAAGTGCAGTTGCGCAAATTTCATAAAACTGGTGACTCACAATGGTTGAACGAGATGAGTGCGACAATCAGCAATTTGAAAAGAATCAATTCAAACAATGGACAGATAAATTTTTTGTCCGCTGAATTGTTAATGAAAAAAGGCGAATATGATTCAGCTGTACAGTTATATAAAGCCAGTGTGTCTCAAAACCCAAAGCATGCCCTTTCTCAGATAGGTTTAGCCAAAGCCTACATTAAAAAAGGTGAAACTGAGCAGGCTGAAGTCATTTATCAAAAATTAACTGATGCGGAGCCTAATAATTGGCGTGTTGTATCTGGATTTGGGATTTTTTATTATCAAACCGGGGCTTTTGAGAAGGCTTTGGAACAATTCCAAAAGTTATCAGAAATGAGCCCAAATAATGACATAGGGGTTCGAAACATGGCTGGTATTTACTATGCTTTGGGAGAAGTAAATAATGCCATTTTTTATAGTAAAAAAGCCATAGAGCTCAATCCATCTGACAGGGCTTATTCCAATCTTGGTACCATGTTGTTTTATGTCGAAAACTATAATGAGGCAGTTGAAGCTTTCGAAAAAGCAGTAGAGCTAAGGGGTGATTACTATTTACATTGGGGAAATTTGGCTGATGCTTATAAGCTTACCAACAACAGTAAAAGTATAGATAGCTACCAAATGGCAATTAAATTGGCCAAGCAGTCACTGGATATCAATCCAAATGACTCATTGGTTAAAGCTGATTTAGCTTCGTATTTTGCACATTTAAGTGATTCAGAAAACACAACTTATTATGCATCACAAATAAAAGATTCTACGGCAAGCTCTGAAAACTTTGTACTGGCTATTGCTTACGAGCAACTCGGAATGGTAGATCAGTCATTGCATCACTTAAGAGTGGCAATTGACAAAAACCATCCAATTGATGAAGTAATTAAATCACCATTTCTGGCCATGACCAGAAATGATGAAAGATTTGAGCAATTATTAAAATAACAGAATAATTTTATGTGACAACACAATTAATCTTCGTCAATGATAATCCTGGGGTCTGTCGAATACTGCTGACCACCAATGGTTAATGTCAATTCGTAGGTGTCAGTTGTGACTGTGGCATCATTTTTAACGGTCAATGTATTTGTGGCTGATGTGGCCGGTGGGTTGCGGCTTAAGTCAAATGATGTGCTCCCGCCATCGACGTCATTGAACGGGTCTTGATCTCCACTTTCACTGAAATCTAACTTCACACTGATGTCGTTGCTGCCAGTTGAGGGCCAATCCACGGTCACATCCAATTGCCCCCCTTCATTAACTTCCACTGTTTGTGTGACTGTAGGTGTTGTTCCCGGGTTCAGGGAGCTCAAAGACACATTTATCGTTGGGTTTGTCATATTTTTTCCTCATGTTGTTGTTTTGTATAAGTGGACTGATTCAGAAATTAATCCGCTATTCTGAGGTCGTCCTTTTTTGAAATTTGCCACCAGTTGATGACCGGCAGCAACTTGCCATGATCATTTTATTTTGAGTCATGGCAAATGACCTATAGAGATTCTTGTGCTCTTTGGGTCAACAATATATGTTATATGATTTGTACATTAAATGAAATGATTTAAGCTGCACATTTTGTTCTTTTATGACTTATAAGTGGTGGGATGTGTGGGGGGCAGCTGAGCACTTGGCAAAACACGACCCAAGGGCAAGAATGGGTCGTGTTGTGCGGTGGTTGGAGGTGATCGTCAGTCTTCAAAGGTGTTCTTGAAGATCACATCACTGGGCAACCACTCATCTGCTCCCATGTCGATCAATGCACCACCATTTCCATAATCCGGGTGGTCGTGGGGTGCCATTTCACCATCAATGTCCAATTGTTGGTTGCTGGGAACGCCGTGGATGTCAAAACAACGGTCAATGGCGTCAGAGCCATCAGTGAGGTGGTGGGTCTCAGACAACAAGGCATCACCAATCAACACATTGGAGACTTGATTCCCAATGCCATAATTGTTATCGACCAACAAGCAATCTTTGCTACCACTGGCATTGATCAAGTTGCCGAATTGATTGGTCAGTGGCTCTTGAAACACCGAGTTGCTGATGTGGTGGGCACCATTGGTTTGCCTGATGGTGGCGGCTTGGGCTTGGTTGTTGGCCGAGGTGACGTGGGTCATGGTGAAGTTACTGGAGACAAAATGATACGTGGATTCTGTGGCCCACAAAGAGTCATCGCCATTGTCGTTGGCAATGGTTCTTTTCATGGCAAAATTGGAACCATTGTGGGCATAAACCACACTGCCAGCAACCGACTTGTTGCCCGTGGCTCGGGCATAACCCAAGTCAGCAAATCCCTGATCCAGATAAATGGCACCGCCTTTGCCCGTATTGGCATGGGTGTCGTTCCCGCTGATTTCATTGCATTGTTGGTTGTTCCAACAGGCACCGTTGTTGTAGAGAAACAGCAAGGCACCATCGGTGGCCTTGGCACCACCGCCATTTTCAGCTTCATTGTCATTGAGTTTCAAACCCATGGCATGAAAAGACGCGTCATCACCTTCCACATATATGCCGCCACCGTCACCAAAACCAGTTGAGTTGGAGTCGGCGATGTTGTTGTTGATGTTGATGGGCGCGCCATAGACTTGGCTGTCAGCAGTCGCTTTGGCACCATTCCTCAGGTACACACCACCGCCATGTGAGCTGGCGACGTTGTAGCTGACGCCTCGAAAATCCAGTACACCACCGACGGTTCCTGAATTGAGTTTGACTTCACAGCCACCGGTGGCATATAAGCCGCCACCCATGCCGGCATTTTGAATTTGAGAATAGGCGGTGTTACCGGAAATCCCAGAGTTGCGGTTCAAGATGAATTCACCTTTGTTGCAATAGACACCGCCACCCAAAGCAGAACCACCGGCGGCTCCCAACACCCGGTTATTCAAGATGATGGTGTTGAACAGGTTGGCCCGTACTGAAGTGCCGCTGATGGACAATCCACCACCGCGGTTACCGGTGTTGTTAGAAATGAGGCTGTCCTCGATGGTGACCTGGATGAAGTTATCACTCAGGTCATAGACCGAAACTCCGCCGCCTGCATGAAACCCCTGGTTGACACCACCAGTCAAAACCAGACCTTTCAAGTAAACGTACTGGTCACTGTCGTCATTGGGGGAATTGACTTTTATCACTGGCCCGAGTTGGTCACCATTGATTCGTGATTTTTCATTGCTGTAAACACCGTTGCTGGCTGCGGTGCAATTATCAAAGCCACCAATGATGTGACCACTTTGGCTGAACTGTATGGATTCATAAAAGGTCTCCTGGTTGGTGATCCGTATGTTGTTTTCACCGGCGTCCAGTAAAGACTGTATGCTGGTGGCACCGGCCTGATAATCGCAAGCGTTGTCTGTGCCGACGGTAACGAAGGCGCTGGCCTGACCGGCCAGCAACAGGCTGCTCAAAATCAGGGTCTTTGAATGGTTCTTAAACATGTTTTTTCTCTCTTTGTTTTGTTTGGTGTGTTTTGAAATGGTTGCTGTGCTGCGATTCATGATGACGGCTCTGCTGATTTGTTTTGAGTTTGCCCTTGCTGCACTTTTTTGTTTGGTACGCGAGGAATGATCATGGGAACGGATTGTTGGTACGCTGTGTAGGCTTCGCCCAATTCTTCCTTCAGGTCTTTTTCTTCAAACTGGATGCCCACCAAGATGTATAAAGTGGCGCCGACAGCAAACAACAAGTGCGCAACCGTCATGGTTGTGGCCGACCACATCAAAATGATGAACCCAACATACAAAGGGTGCCTGACATAACGATACAAAGAAGGGGTGGTGAATTTGGAACCAGGCATGCTTTTGCCTTTGAAGTTGTACCAAACTTGTTGTAAGCCAAATAAGTTGAAATGATTGATCAGGAAGCTGGAGATGAAAACCAGTGACCAACCCATCATGTATAAACTGATCAAAGCGGTAATGCCCAATTGTGACTCCACATGCCAAATCACCCCACCGATGGGTTCCCAGAATACCATCAAGCTGAGGAAGGCCAGGTTAGACATCATCACATAAGTCGACCGTTCTGCTGCTGAAGAGATGTATTTTTTGATCCAGGTTTTGAATCCCTTGCGCGCCATGCCACTGTGTTGGACCGCAAACAAGGTCAACAACCCCAGGTTGATGAACAAAGCTTCCATCAAGGGCCGGTTGGGCAATGAGTCCAGTGTGTTGCTTAAACCAAAGTTGCCAATAAAGCCCATGGCATACGTAATCACGGCCATGAACATCAGGTAGGCGATCACGCCATATATTAAAATCAGTGTCTTTTTCATAGTAAACCTCTGTTGTGCTAAAATTTTCTCAACCGAGAATCCATCGCTGCAGATTCAAAGCTGAGCCCATTGTGCTTGGGACTGAAAAAAATGGCTTGACCAATCAATGACGGTTTCATGACCCATTTATGACCTGCATTTAAATCTTTTAATATCAATGATTTATACTTTTGAGCAAATTGAAATAAATACAAACACAAGGATGCTTTCAGTGGCTGGTGAGCCTCAAAAAGTACAGCCGAAGGTGTTTGATTTATTGGTTTTTTTGATTGCCAACCGAGATCGTGCACTCAGCAAGGAGGACATTCAGGATGCCATTTGGCCCGATGTGGAAGTTTCTGAAACGGCCATGACTCGAGCCATCATGAAAGCGAGAAAATTACTCAATGATTCAGGAGAAATCATCAAAACGGTGCATGGTCATGGGTACCACTTTATTGCTGAAGTCAATTGTCAGGAAACACCAAGTGAGCCCCAAAATCACCATCGAAATTCAGTCCAACAACGCTCACCCAACAAGCCTTTGTTTTATGTGCTTGCCTTGTTGGTCATCGCTGCATTGCTGACTTCTTTGTGGTTGTTCAGGAAAACCCCTGTGAATCCAGATGAGATCACGGTGGCTGTTTTGCCCGTGATGAACCAAACCAACGAATCCGATTTGGCGTGGGCGGGGATGGGGTTGATGAGCCTGGCCAATGAAATGATCAAGGCCGATCACACAGTTGAGACTGTTTCCAGTCGTCAAACTGCACAAATAGACGTGTCGGCTTTTCCTGATGACCTCAATTTGTCGAACACAGCACTTGAAGAATTGCGTCAAGACATGGATTTCACCCATTTGTTACTGATCAAACTGACGTCAGACGATGGGGGCATGTATCAACTGGTGCACACCGTCTATCACCCAAATGGTCAAGGAAAATTTGATGCCATCAAGGGCGACAACCCCACCGCCATGGTTCAAAAGATGGTGAGGGAGTTCCTGGCAGCTTTACCAGGCCGCACCAACCGAATGCCTTACCGCAGCATTTCAGAAGACGTGTTCACCAATGAATTGTATTCACGAGGCATGGGTTATCAGATCATGGGTGATGCCAAAAAGGCGCGCGAATATTTTCAACTGGCAGTCAATGAAGACCCCAGCTTGTTCTGGCCCAGGTACGAACTGGCTTTGACAACGCGCAAGTTGGGCATGGCAGCAGAGTCTGAACAAGAGTTGTTAAAACTGAAAGCCGAACTGCACCAATTGACTGATGACCCATCTGCCGCACTGGTGCTCGCCAATGCTTTGGGTTCAGCCAAAATGCGACAAGGCGATGACGAAGCTGCACGGGCCTATTATGAAGAAGGTTTTGAAGGTGCTGTCAAAAATCAGCGTTATGATTACCAAGTCATCATGGCAGGGAACGTCGCTTTGATGTACAAGCGCATGAATCAGCTTGATCAAGCCAAAAGCTGGGTGGCACGTTCGATTGCCATACAAGATCAACAAAAACTGGAACCCAATGGTTACCCACATTACTTGTTAGGACAAATTGAATCCATGCAGGGCAACAACCAAGAAGCCTTGCAACACTTTGAACAAGCCATCAGTTACTACCAACAAACCAACCAGCAACGCCTGTTGTCTTCGACATTGTCTGAAAAGGGTAAAGTGTTCAAGCGTCTGGGCCAGTGGCAAAAAGCCGAAGAAATTTACCAGCAATCCATCGACATCAAGATCAAAATGTCTGACCGCCAAGGTCAAATTGCCGGCCAGTTGTTTTTGCTGGAATTGTACACAGCGGCGGGTCAATATGAAGCTGCTGAAGCGTTGTTCGCACCGACTTTGGCCATCATGGATGAAGTGGGAAAACGCAATTCACAACAAAAATACATCACCCGTGCTCGCATCAGGTTGGCGCATGCTCAAGATGAACACCAAAAGGTCAGCAATTTACTGAGCAGCTTACCTGACAAAGATTTCAACCGACTCATGCGTTTGATCAGTTTGCAAACCCAAGTCAAACTGGGCAATCCAATCCCTTTGCAAGAGTGGTTGGCATCCTATCAGCAGAAGTTAGCCAAAGATGAAGTCAGTCCAACCGAACAAATGATGGCGCTTGATTTACAGCTTGCTTTGGCTGAAAGCAATGGGCAGGACACCACAGATTTGTTGGTTCGAAAAATTCAAAAAGCTTCTGAGTTGGGTTGGTTGGCTGTGGCCACATCAAGTCGCTTGGAATTGGCTGAACTGTTGATCGCCCAAGGGGATTGGAATCAGGTGGAAGCATTGCTTCAATTGATCTCTTTAGAAAATCTGGACTGGTGGCAAATCAAACTGCTCGAAGCCCTTTTGCTCCACCACCAAGGTCAATTCGAAGCGGCCCAAGAACAAGCCAATCAAGCGAAGAATCAATCCACTGACAGCTGGAATGCAGTCAATGAAAAGCAATACCAAGCCATCGTTATTGGAGTTGAATCTGAGGGCAGTGAATCATCATTCAAAAACTGATGGTGACACATGAGGATGTGTGTTGAGCGAGTTCATCGTTTGGGCCGATTCATGCTCAGACATTGACGACACACTGTGGCGTCATTACAATGGGCGCTTCTTTTGAAGTCAGGACGACCTGACCGCTCACCTTCGATTGGGGACGGCCCCGCTGTTAAATAATAAGCGAGGCCACAATGAAGTTTTTGATCCTGTCTTCCCTTTTTGAAATCATTTGGGTGAATTTGCTGAAAGCGTCAACCCAAACACCCCACAAAATCTTTGTCTTGTCATGGGTTGTGTTGACCATGATTTTGAGTTTTTATTTTTTGTTCCAGGCCATCAAAACAGTGCCTTTGACTTTGGCTTATGCCGTGTGGACCAGTGCTGGACTGGTCGGAACAGCCATGATCCAACATTTTTACCATCAGAATCACCTGTCATTGCCTTCCTGGTTGGCGGTTGTGTTGATTGTTGCAGGCATCTTTTTGTTCAACCATTCGGCAACCAATTGATGAGACAATGATAAAAACAGCTTGTATTGGC
The DNA here is from genome assembly GCA_030426065.1 of Gammaproteobacteria bacterium. Lineage (GTDB taxonomy): Bacteria > Pseudomonadota > Gammaproteobacteria > Xanthomonadales > Marinicellaceae > Marinicella. The sequence continues at coordinate 2,709 of JAUHZH010000018.1, read as the reverse complement.
TGTTTTTGACCAAAGACCTCACCCAAAGTCATATTGACAAATTTTTAGGAGAATTGACCATGAAAGCCCTGACTTTTTCAGAATTTGGCAGTGCAGATGTGATGCAACTCATCGATGTCGCTGACCCCAAACCTCAGGCCAATGAAATATTAATCAAGAACCATGCCATTGGATTGAATTACGCTGACATTTACAGACGGCAAGGCCATTATCACTTGGTGGGTAAGCCACCTTACATGGCGGGTTATGAAGGCGCTGGGATCGTGGTTGAATCACTTTCTGGTCAGTTCAAAGTAGGTGATCTCGTTGCCTATGCCGATGTGCCATTGGCGAATGCTGAATACACAGTGGTTCCCGAAACTCATGCGATTCCTGTGCCAAGTGACATTGGTCTCAAAACGTCCGCTGCTTTGCTGTTACAAGGTCTGACCGCCCAATACCTGATGGAAGACAGCCACAAAGTGCAGGCCGGAGAAACGGTTCTGATTCATGCGGCGGCGGGTGGTGTAGGTCAATTGTTGACCCAAATGTGCCATGCTGCTGGTGCACATGTCATTGGGTTAACAAGGAACCCTGATAAGTTATCCATCATAAAATCGTGCCACGCCAGTCATGCCATCGAGCTCAATGACCACTGGCAAGAGCAAGTGATGGCTTTGACCCAAGGGCAGGGCGTGGATGTGGCCTATGACAGTGTTGGGCGCACATTGAAAGACAGTTTTGCCGTCACTCGTGAAGGTGGTCATGTGGTTTTTTATGGCATGAGTGCGGGTGATCCTGACCTGGTTGACCCCAGGATGTTGATGGACACCAGCAAAACATTGACGGGTGGGGATTTGTGGTATCACTTGAACAGTCAGGAAGCGAGGCTTGAACGTGCCGCCTCATTGTTTGATCGCATCAGGCGGGGCCAATTACAGCTGACCCAGCCGGTTGAATTCAAACTTTCACAAGGTAAAGAAGCCCATCAATACTTGGAAAGTGGCGCCAGTGCCAGCAAGGTGCTGCTCATTCCAGATGCGGTGGCGGATTGAATCGCCACCCATGGCTTTGGCTGATGCTTGGCTACAAACCATCCTGTTCCACTGGATCGCCCCAAGGCAGGCCAGCATTGATCCCTTCTGTGATGGTTTTGTCATCGCAGCGTGCCATGTAGGGAAAACCATTGTCAATCAAGGCTTTGAGGCTGGTGATTTCCGCATCGGTCAACAGGCCAGTGTGGTCGTAGCTTCCCATGTATGATTTTCTGGGATCGAGGTCTTGACCGATCAGTACACCCAGCAAGTAGCTGGTGCGGGCAAAATCGCCGCCACGGCCAAAATGTGATTGATACGGGTAATCGGTGAGGTAGTAGAGCTCATTGCTTGGGTTGGGCAAGAACAAGGCTTGGTAACCCGGATCCCAAGGGGTCAATGCACCTGTGGGCTGGTGCGGGTCATTGGGGTTGATGAATTCGTCTTCATAATCACCGCCTTCGGTGATGATGTAACTGCGCGAGGGTGACCAGTTGAACCCATGAACGCGATCAGCCACAGGTACAGCGGTTGCATAGCCGTTGTTGACACTGTTTGCCCATTGGCTGCCAGGGGCTGGGTAATTGGCAGTGGCTGAATAGTTTTCTGCGAGTGTCAGGTCACCTTCAGGGTTGTTGACACCATGACAGCTGGTGCAACGGTCGTTGATGATGGGCCTGAAAAAGTCTTTGAAGGTCAGTTTTTCCTGTTCTGCAGTGGGGTGTGATACATCAACCGCGGTGGTGGCTTGGGTATCAAAATCCATGCCGGTGGCCAACAACTGGTAATCGAGGATGCTGGTGAATGGTTGATTGATGGCGCCATGACAGGCTGAACATTGGTCATTGTATTGGCTGCGTTTGACCGAGGTGTCTATTTTATGACCTGGTGGTAAAGCAAACACCCGTTCGTGTTGCGCCACCATGAACCCTTGGTCATCAATGCCTTGTATCAGTAGCAATTCACCGGCTGGCAGTTGTAAACGAACCGAACCGTCGTTGTTCAAAGGGACATCTCCGTTGGCATTACCACCCAAAGCCACAGGCACCAGGTGTCGGGAGTAACCGGTGGCGTTGTTGATGCCGAGGTGGGTGGGGTGGTCGTAAACGTTGGTCCAAACACTGTTGCGTATTGGCGTGGCATCGCTGGTACAGGCGTTGTTGTCGATGTTTTTGGTCAGCAGTCTGATGGCGGTGATTTGATCCAGTTGATTGACCAGGTTGGTCTTGTTGGTGTTGTTGTTGATGGCGAATGAGAACCAAAGTGGCACATCAGCTATGTGCAATTCGGCGGTGTCCATGCTTTCGTTGGTGACGCTTTTTTGAATTGTGGGAGGCTGCCTTTTACCCACCCATGTGGGGTAGCGGAGGGCGTGGCCTGTTTCTGGAGAGATCAGAATTTGGGTGTTGCCATGGTGGTCAATCAATGCAATCGTCAGTTCAGGAACATACGGCATCACGGCTTGTATGCTGCCGCCATACCGTTGCCAAAAGCCATCGGCAGAATCGTCATTGGAGTAGTGGGTCTGGTTGGGGTGGTATGTGATCAGGGCTTGGCCATTGGGTGCGTAGCTGGGATCGTCATAGAACCGTGAAGTGAAACAGTTCTGACCATTGGGTGGGGTACTGCAATAAGCAAAACTGTCATCCATTTCGCCGTCGACTTGTGGGTCAAGGATGGCAAACCCCGGAAAACT
>JAUHZH010000389.1 GCA_030426065.1 Gammaproteobacteria bacterium | reverse complement strand
AGCCACCAGTTTCAACAGTTCAGTGACATGTGAATGCTCAACAGTCCCCAACATGCTGCGGATTTCTTCATAGGTCACTTGGTCACCACCGAAAGCCAGTGATTGATCCAATAAACTCAAAGCATCTCTCATGGATCCATCAGCCACCCGTGCAATCAAAGCAATCGCCTGTTCATCGAATGTGATTTGCTCCCCAGTCAACAACATTTGTAAATGGTCAGCAATTTGCTTTTGAGTCAGGCGTTTGAGGTTGAATTGCAAACAGCGTGACAACACCGTGATGGGCAGTTTGTCTGGTTCTGTGGTTGCCAATAAAAATTTGACATGTTCAGGCGGTTCTTCCAGTGTCTTCAGCAAAGCATTGAAACTGCTTTTCGAAAACATATGGACCTCATCGATGAGGTAGATTTTGTAGCGTCCCTTGTTGGGCGCATATTGGACATTCTCTAACAGCGCACGGGTGTCATCGACACCGGTTCTTGAAGCGGCATCCACCTCAATCAAGTCCAAAAATTCACCCGATTTGATTTCTTGACAATGGGTGCATTGGCCACAAGGGTGACCTGAAACACCTTCCAAACAATTCAGGGACTTGGCCAACACCCGAGCCAATGTGGTTTTGCCCACACCACGGGTTCCTGTGAACAAAAAGGCGTGATGCAAACGGTTGTTTTCTAGGCCGTTGACCAATGCTTGAACCACATGTTCCTGGCCGACGATTTCTTGGAAGTTTTGGGGGCGGTGTTTTCGGGCGAGTGCTTGGTAGGTCATACTGTTGTTTTCAATGAGAAATGGGACTCCCGCCAGCCGGTCCTCACACATGACATTACGGCTGTGGCTGCTCCCTTCCGGGCCTGACCAAGTCCACCGCTATTCATTGCAAGGTGACAAACGGAAGTCACCGGTGCGGTATTATCGCCAAAGCCCAATTCAATGTCCATAGCCATCAGAGATTTATTTTTTTAAGCAGCGGTATGGTGACTTTTCTTTTTTCTTTTAAAGTCAATGTGATGATCTGCTGGATGGCATGATGGAGCGTGGGAAAATCACTGGGCCAGTGGTTAGTTACGTATTGAATGACGTCTTCAGTCAAGTTCAATCCTTGGCTTTCCAGTTGCTGAGAAAAGACGGCCAATGCGGGTTGACCGACCAAGGGTTTCAAAACCAGCAACTGACCCGAATTCAATCGTGAGCGCAAATCGGGCAGCACCCAAGCTGCATCGCGAGGAGAACATGTGGCAGTAAACACCAATTTGATGTCATGACTGCGACAATGGTTGAACAAATTGAAAGCCAGCACTTCATCCTCACGCTGACCTTGTAAATCATCGATGTCATCTACCCAGACCACAGCCACCCCTGCTGGAATCGCTTGCTCCAAAGGCATCAGTCGCATTTGAGTCGCCGACACACGCAAACCATGATCTGTTTCTGATTCCATGGCTTTTAACAAATGACTCTTGCCAGAACCACTGGGACCTTGCAAAAAAGTGAACGCAGGCAAAGGCGCCCTCAATGCAGCCACCAAAGCTTCATTGCCATGGTCATTGAAATGATCAAAATCAGCCGCTTGACTGGTCACCAAGTACAAGGGCTCTTGAGGGGTTGCATTCATCAGGCCTTGTGCTCAGGTCCTTCCTTGTCAGCAATTTCATTTTCGACCACTTGAACTTCTGGTTCAACGGTCAGTTCAACATCACTGGACAGATTGATGTCTTCATCCGGGTCGTTGGACAAGTTGATGTCTTTTTCCTGCCCATAAAGTTTGCTTTCTTTGTACCGCAAATGACCATACCGCAACAACACCATGATCACTGCCGCCAATGGCAGACCGAGCAAAACGCCAACAAACCCAAACAACTGACCACCGGCCAACACCGAAAAAATCACTGCCACAGGGTGCAAACCAATGCGATCACCCACCAGCCATGGCGTCAATATAAAACCTTCCATCAACTGGCCGATACCAAAAACAATCAATACATACACGATGTGATTGATGTCACCGAATTGCATGAAGGCAGCAAGGACACCTGCAATCAAGCCCACGATGGTTCCCAAATAAGGAACAAAGGAGACCATTCCAGCCCCCATACCAATCAACAAAGACAGCTCGATGCCGACCAACCACAAGCCAATCGTGTATATGGTCCCCAAGGCCAGCATCACGCTCAATTGTCCTCGCAAAAACGAAGACAACACCATATTGGAATCGGTGGCCAGTTGACTGATGGTTTTGTAATAAGGACGAGGGATCAATTCACCGACCCTTGCCGTGATGATGTCCCAATCCCTCAAAAGATAAAAGGTCACCACTGGAATCAACAAGCCATTCATGAACCAGTTCATCAACACCATGCCACTTTTGCCCAAAGATGCCAACACAGCTTGTGCCACACCACCGGCATCAGACCAGTGATTTTTCAGCAAAGCGGTCAATTCTGACATGTTGAACAGGTCTGTTTGGATGTTGAACTTCTGTTGCAGCCACGGTGTGACATTGAGTCGCAGCCACGCGAAATATTGAGGCAAGTTGGCAATAAAACGAGTGATCTGGTATTC
>JAUHZH010000017.1 GCA_030426065.1 Gammaproteobacteria bacterium | reverse complement strand
CCACAGGGTGCCACCGATGCTGTTAGCACTTCCCGTGGTCGTGTAGCCGAAATCCTGAGCCAGTGTCGATCCACCGAGGGCAGCGAGGTTGACACTCGCTTCGTTGACTGGATCGCTACCATTTGGATCGATCGTATTGGTCAATCCGCCTGGCAGTGAGGCTGCATCCACTGCCACCACATAAGTCGCCCCGACCGACAGCCCAGGCACCGTCACGCGATACGTCGTCCCGTACGCCACCGTCGCGTCCGGCTCCACGGCGACCGACGTCACCGACAACGCGCCCCCCAGGTTCGCCGTCACCGTCAGCTCCGACGTGAGGTCCGTGACCGTCACCCCGAGGCCCGTCTCAGCGACCGACACCAACGCCGGGTCCACCGGCTCCGTGAACGTCACCAGCAGGATGTGATCCAATGCCACCTGCTCTTCTGTCATCAAACGCAAAACCAGCTCAATGAGGGTGAAGGTTTTGCCTGTACCTGCCGAGGCTTCGATCACGGCATCGTGCTGAAGGTCAATCTGATTGGGCTGGGTGATGGCTTCAAATTCGCTCATTTCAGCACCTCCTTTGATTTGTCACTCGCACTCAGATCATTTGCCATCATCATGGCATGGACAGGCCAGAATCGGCGGTGCATGGTGGTCAATGCATCATCATCAATGTTTGGCCCCACCAATTCGGCAATTTCCATGTATTTCTTGAATGCGATTTTAGCTTCGTAGTTCAGTTGAACTGCCGTGTGATCACCACCCAAATCTGCCATATCATAATTGAAAGCATGGACAGTTTTAGACCTCGAACTGGGTTTAAGGTACGGGATCACGGTCTTGAGTTCATCCCTTTTCGGCACTTGGGCCTGATTGACCTGATCACAATGTAAATAGGAGCCTCCACATATCAAATAATCCACCAACAAATCGGCCAAATAGTGTCGGACATGGGCTGGCCCTGAAAAGGAAACATCATCAGAGGCCCAAAATCGCAGCGTTTTGTGAACACATTTGTCTTTGAAAAACAAAAACAAATCCATGAATTCAGCCACTGAAGATTGTCCAGATAACTGTAACAAACACCAATTCAGAAAAGGTCGGAGCACGTTTTTGTGCCAAGGTGATCCATTGCTGCCACTGATCACCAGCTGTGCTTGAAACACGCCTTCACTTTCGAACAAGCCATCAATGGCACCATGCAAGCCAACCACCCTGCCGTCCGGCAAATTGATTTCAATGGCGGGCAAGCGTTTGATTGGGGTTTGTTCTACTTTTGCTTGTCCAATTTGGATGGGACCATCACAACGCCGAAGCCTTTCCAGGGACTCAGTCATGGCTTCAAAACTCTTGACATCATGTTCCTTAACCAGTTGATCTATATTGGCATAAAAATCAACAGGCATGTTGGATTTAATGGCATGGGATCTGTACGCGTTTGCCATGGCTTCCTGCAAACTCACTTTGCCTTGAGAAGCCACCACATTCCTCACCGCTTCTTGGTACAGGATGTGCTTGTCCAAGCCATTCAATTCAAAGGGTTCATGAGGCACCAAAGCTTCTTGTTCTGGGTGTTTCAGCACCATGCCCTGCCTTTGCATCATTTCGATTTGTGCATCTTCTAAAAACTGAGCCAAGTCTTTGACATCCACATCGATGCGCTCGCTGGTTGGAACCGGTTGCTTGTTTGAATGTTGGGGCTTATCATCAGTCATCCAGTGAATCAGCTGAGCAGCTTGTTGTTTTTGCGTGGCCGGTCCATCCTTGGCCAAGTGCTGCGCACACGCCAAAGCGAGATTGGGGTTGTGTTTTGAAACAGCCACCAAATAATCTGACAACTGATAATGGATGCCCGCATCAGCACAATCATTGGGGCTGAATCTGAACAGCGCTTGGTCCTCACCGCGCAAAGCCAATTCGGTTTCAGGAAAAACTGTCATGTCCAATGCATCCAGGTCCAACAATGTTTCAGCAAAAGACGCCAACTCATCCAATACGGGAGACCGGTCCACCGTTTCGGCCTTACTGATGTTCTGACCGACATAGGACAAATACAACTTCTCCCGGCTGCACATCAGGGTTTCCAAGAACAGGTACTGTTTGTTCTCAATCGGGTTGATGTCGCCAATGCGACGGGAGCGATTGGACAAATCCAGTGTATCATGGCGCAAACCACCTGGGAAACTGGGTGCATCCATGCCCAACACATACGTGATTTTGAAAGGAATCGGTCTCATCGGTTGCAATGCGGCACACACCACACCTCCCGTCAGATAATGGCCTTTACTGGCTGACAGGTCATTCAGTTCAGATTCCAGGAAATTCCTGATGTCATGGACTCCCATGGACAAGTTGCCGAGCTGCTCTGACAGTTTCATCAAAGATTGAGTCAATGCCGAGGCCACGGTTTGCTCTTTGGGCAAATCAGCTGGCACCTCCAAAAATTGAAGCAAAAGGTGGCTGAGTTTATTGGCCCAGGAGGTGGCACTGTGCTCACCTCGCATCCACAAGCGGTGCGCGTGTAACTCATCCAACAACACACTGAGTTTTCCTATCGCATCGGCATCCATCAATCTCTGGTCAATCGACGCGTGGGCCAGGCTCAGGTGCAAGCGTTCCAATCCTTGTCGCCATGTGAATCGTTGTTCGATGGGATCATGTGCCTTGTCACTGTCAACAAACGGTGCATACAAGCGTTCAAACCCGGCAAAAATGCCCAGCCCGCTGGCAGCACCCAACCACGCTTCCCAATCACCATCATCCAATTGAAGTGCTGTCATCACACAGGGGTTGCGCAGCCACTGAAACACCTCGGCTCGGAGAAAATCGTGTTCGAGTAAATCAAACAGACCCAGGACAGCACGTGCATAAACACTTTCCACCGTCACAGATGCATCAACCAAGGCATAGGGCAGCTGCGTTCCAAGTTGTCGATTCAATTCACCAAAGACCTGTTCTATGACGAAACGGTACTTGTCCATGTCAGTGACCAACACCGCGATGTGAGCGGGTTTTAAATCAGGTGATTGTTGTAAATTCCAAAGGATGTTGTGGTACACCGCTTCCACTTCGCGGTGTATCGTCGGTGCCTGTGTGATTTGCAAACTCGTCAAGGCATTGGGTGTTTTGATGGAGCCTTCACCCACGGTGCGAAACAAAATGGCATCTTGAATTGCATGCAACATCCCAGCGTTCCTGTCCTGTTCAGATGCCAGCCATTCATCACTGAATTCGACATCGAAATGGATCGCATCTTCTTCTAATTGGCTGTACAGCTTCAAAGCTTCCCTGCCGGGTTTGCCCCAAGCTTTGAGTAATGGATTGTCATTGAAACCATCATCCAATTCGAAAAACGATTCAGGACCGGCTGCGTCAAGCGCCACAACCTGGCCTTCAGCATCGGTCGCATGCACTTGCTCCGCCATCAAACGGCGGTGCCAAATGTCTTCACCTTCGGTGCGCATGTCCTGCCAATATTCTGCACAAACATTGAGCTGATAGATGTGGATGTCGTGGTGTTGTGCCAGGTCACATAACAATTGTCGATGGAACTGTGACAAACGCGTGGGCGTGAACAGGTGTAATGGGGTGCGCTCATGTTGAACCTTTGTAGACCAATCACAGCGGTGCCACAGTTGAAAAAGGGTCAAACTTTCATCACCCCGAGCATCATCTTGGGCATCATCTTGGGCATCATCTTGGCCATCATCGGCCAAAAGCTGAAGGTAGAGGTCTTTTTGCATCCTTTCCAAAGCCCGCAAATGGGCGTCTTTGCTGTGCTCGAACACCAGCCGACCCTCCATCCACCCCAAAACCATTTCAGGACGTTTCAACTCATAATCCAACAGCAACAACGCCAATCGTTGACTCAATTGCCAATGCTTTTTGCTGGCTAATGCAGGCGCATCGTTGTCTGAAAAATAATGCCCGATGGGTCGGTAAATCTCAGCATCCAACGCCTCAGGTTGAGACAGGAATTGCCACACCTTCAATGCCAATTCATTGTGATTGCGCATCGAAACGTCGGTATTTCCCTGCACTTTTTTCAGCGCCTGGAACAAACCCGTTTCCAAGAATGGGAACGCCACATTGGCGCAGATACCGCGTTTCTCGGCCATGAACAACTGCAAATATTTTTGCATGTTGCCATTGGGCACAATCACTTCACTTGGCTTCAGAATGTTGTTGCTTTTTTGGCGTTCATCAGCCAGTTGCTGATCCAATTTTTCGGCCAAAAACTCAACCGCGTGGCTGAAATACAATTGAATGCGTTTGTTAGACATGCTTCCTTGTGATGCTGAGACAAAGACATATTATCACGGCTTTAATTCTCAATACTTGAGAATCAATAAAACAATCTTAAGGTATGGAAGGTTGGGTCAGTAATTGATTGCTTTGATGATGCGGTTTTTGCCGGTTTTCTTGGCTTTGAAGACGGCGGAATTCAGTTGTTTGAGCCACTCAGTGGTTGACTCATTGGCTTTCTTTTGCGCCACACCCATAGACAAAGACACGCCATTCTCTTGGTAAAGGTGTGATTCATTGAATGCCGCTTGGATACGTGCGGCCGCTTGGTAGGCATGGTCGAAGTTTTTGTTGGGACACACCACGGCAAATTTGGCTCCGCCCAACCGGAACAACAAGTCGTCTGTCGCCACTTGGTTGTCGATGATGTCGACGGTGTCGTTGAGGATGTCATCGCCTTTTTGATAACCCAAGAGGTCATTGACCTTTTTGAAGTGATCGATGTCCAGGATCACAGCGGCGGCACCGATGTGACTGGTTTCAATGTTTTCAATGGTTTCAAAGAAAGCCCGGCGGTTGCTGATGCCAGTCAACATGTCTTCGGTGGCCATCAGACGCAGTTTCTCGTTGGTGGCCAGCGTTTGTGCTGAAAACATGTAAGAAAAGTAAGCAGTCACGACGTATGAGGCCAAAGTGGTGACCAGGCTCAACACCGAAATGTCGCGAATCAAAAACGCCACCACTGCCATGAAAACAGCCGACATCACAATCGCAGTTCGCGGCGCAGTGATGTAGAAGACCAATATGATTGACGGGTACATCCAAACCACTTGACCTGGACCTTTGATGTATATAGAAACCGTGGCACCCAACAAGGTGATGATCGCCAAGGCATGACTGGCCACAACCGTTTGGCGTGTGTTTTTGACATGCAAGCCGATGTAGGAAGCAAAGCCAACCAAAACCCCATCCACTGCAGCCAATAGCCATTCCTGGTTGAACAAGCGGATCACCGCAAAAACACCAACAATCAAAGCATAGGCGGCACAAACACCCATCACCATGTTTTCTTTGTCTGTTCTTTTGGCGTAAACGATGTTACTCATTGTAATTGTTTGGTTCGTATGCGGGTCAGTATAGCAAATTCCAGGTCATTGATTAGAAGCTATGTATAATCCTGGTAGGATTTTTCTTCAACCAATTCAGATCCAGTCAATAAGTTGATGTCTTTTTTGACTTGGGCACGTTTGTCATTTTCGAAGTACACACTGCGCGCCAAAGCGACAAATTCATCATCAAAAGCCTTGTTCTTCTCTTTGATGCGGATGTCATCCTCTATCCCCCAAAGGGTCAGATTGACTGCCTTCAAACTGGCACGCAATTCATTCATTTCATCACCTTCAAAGCCACCGTTTGACCAAATTTCAGTCAACAATGACAACTCGTGGTTGATGTTTTTTAATTTGTCTGCTGCTTTGATTTTTTCAGACTTGATTTCCAAGATGGTGATTTTATCCAACAACTCACCCACAGAAATCGGCGTATTGATTAAGCTCATTTTCAATCTCCTATGTCGTCCGTATCAAACTGGCCGGTCAGTCTCTTTTTGATGTGGGACCAAGAAACACCCAGTCCCATCACACAACTGATGATAAATATCATCACCCAAGACATGGTGCTGCCATTGCGCCAATCCATCCAACCTTGGTCAATAAACAGCCAGATGACTGTGCCACAAAAAGCAACAATCAAAATAATGCCAAGTAACCCCAAAGAGCGGAATGTGGCATTTAAATACACCACATAACACCCAAACAGAACCAGGCCGGCCAAAATTTTTAACGGAACCTGTTCATTCGCCAGAGGCCAGACCCAATGGCTGAAAGAAAAGCCAGTGGGGTTGAAGGTGATGAACACCACCAACAATGCAAACAACCAACGAAAGGTAAAACCGGACAATTTCATCGATGACAACATTTCCAATTAAGTAAATCAGGCATTATAATCAAACGAGATGAGTTTGTAATCAGGGGTCCTTTGATAAAGAGAAGAAAACAAAAACCCATACCTTGGTTGATGACTGCCGCTTTGTTGGTGCTTTTGTTTTTGTCGGTGCGTTTGTTGCAACCCGATGTGAACCAAAACACCACGGCCTGGGAAAAAATTCAAGAAACTGGGGTTTTGACCTATGGTACGCGCAATTCTTTGTTGTCGTACTACCTCAATGGCGACCAGCCTCTCGGCCTGGAATATCGCCTGCTGCATGCTTTCTGCGAATCTCAAGGCATCGACCTGAATGTGGTGCCATTTGACAACAACCAGGACTTATTCAAAGCCTTGGAACTCAAACACATTGATGTGGCCGGTGGGCATTTGACGCACACCCCCAATCGCAGTGAAGTTTTCCAGTTCAGCCACCCGTTCATGCAATCCACCATTGAGCTGGTCACCCATCACAGTTACAGGCATGTGGAACAATTGGACGAAATGGAAAATGCTTTGGGGATCATTACCTCACCCAGCAGCAATGAAGAATTCATACAAAACCACCCGCAATGGCAATTTGAACAACTGACATTCAATGCCGACATGAGCCTGTTTGAGCTGATCAAAATGGTCAGTTTGAAAGAGATCGATTACACCTTGGCAGACTCATCCATCATTGACATTTATGGTCACTTTTTCCCTGGCCTTTACCGCCCCATTCAAATGTCCGCACCGCAAGATGTGGCTTTCATGCTGAATCAAAAAGACACCGTTTTGTTGACTGAATTGAACAACTATTTGTCTCAAGACAGCGTCAAGACATTGACAGCTGAGGCGCTGGATGAAGCAGTGACCATGCTGCCCAAGATTGATGCTGAGAACACCGTTACTTTCCTCGACTACCTTTACAAGCGTTGGCCTCTGATTGCTGATTTGGTCAAACAAATTGGCCAAGAGACCGGTTTTGACTACTTGCTTTTGGGTGCCATCAGTTACCAAGAATCCCATTGGAACCCCAAGGCCGTTTCACCCACCGGTGTCAAAGGATTGATGATGCTGACCAATGGCGCGGCATCAGAAGTCGGTGTTGAAGACCGAACCGACCCGGAACAAAGCCTGCGTGGTGGCGTTAAGTATTTTCGAATGATGTACAAGAAAATCCCCAAACGCATACAAGAACCCGATCGAACTCGGTTTGCTTTGGCAGCATACAATGTCGGTTATGGACACTTGGAAGATGCTCGGATTTTGACACAACGCCATGGCAAGGACCCAGATTCCTGGCAAGACGTTTCCGAGTTCCTGCCCCAAATCAACCTCAAAAAAGTCGCCAAGACACTGCGCCATGGCAAGGCGGACGGCAAAACGGCAGTCACTTACGTCAACAACATCCTCACTTACCATCAATTGTTGAAGTGGAAATCACAAAAAGGTGCATGGTGATCAAACCTTCAAGTCGACAAACCGTGAACCCTTTCACAGTTTCACTGTGTGTGACACAATGGTTTGGCGATATGCTATATTATTGCAAAGGGGAAAAATGACAAGGTATTCATGAACATAGCATTGGGACATACCACACATTCTGGCATCAAAAGGGATCACAATGAAGACACCTATGGTGTGGATCATGTGAACCACATTTATTTGGTCGCGGATGGCATGGGTGGACATGACCACGGAGAAATCGCCAGTGCATTGGCCAGAGACAGCATCCTTCATTTTATGTCTCAAGGCGTTTCTCAAGAGCAGGCCATCATTCAAGCCAATCAAGAAATCATCAACACCTCTCTGGACAAGCCGGGTGATTTGCCCATGGGCACGACCATCGCCATGCTGACTTTAAAAGACAACCAGTATGAATGCACTTGGGTGGGAGATTCTCGCGTCTACATCATGTGCAATCAGTTGTTTCAATCCATCAGTTCTGACCATTCCTATGTCCAAGAATTGGTCGATCAACAACTGATCACAGCCGATCAAGCACGCTCACACCCTCACAGGAATGTGGTGACTCAAGCCTTGGGCGTGACCGACAACAGTGAAATCAAAGTGGCCCACAAAACCGGGACATTCCAACCCGGGGATAAATTCCTGCTTTGTTCTGATGGTTTGACAGAAGAAGTGGACGATGATGTGATTGGCCGCATATTGGGCCAAGACATTGATCCCAAGGAAATTGCAGACCAACTGCTGATTCAGGCTTTGGATAACGGCGGTTCAGACAACATCACAGTGGTGGTGCTGTCAGTCGAAGACTGACAACACCCCTTAGGTACTGGGTTTACAACCTGGCAATCCAGTCCAACAAAACGCCACTGATGGCATCATCCCACTGCCCTTTCTTTCCTTCAAACGAACTGAGTGGGTTTGGATGAATCGCTTGCCAATGATCCAAACTTTCGTGTTTATACAGCACATGGTCTTTGTGACCCGCTTGTTTTAGGATCTCCACAATCAGGTCGTTATCGGCTTCACTCATGATCCAATCATGGGTTCCCCAACGGATCCTGGCCGGCACTTTGAGTTGTTCCCACGCACCCGCCACATCAAATTGTTGCAATTGGTGATAGAACGACACAGGCCTGCCATACATGTGACCAGGGCCGTGGTAATTGTCTTCGACCAAGTTGGGTTTTTCGTCGATTACTTTTTGGTAACTTTTTTTCTCAACCAACATGCCGTAATACAAGGGGATGTAAGAACGGGTCATTTTTTCAGTGATTTGCTGCTGGGTGAGCCCTTTGAAAGCCAAAATTCGTCGCTCAATTTCTAACATGTGCTCAAACCAGCTGCGCACATAGGTTCCATCTGATACCACGCCCGCCAAATTGAATTGATTGGCCATGTAGGGTGCCAAAGCAGATCCCATCGAGTTGCCATAAACAATCACTTCATCGGCATCCACATAGTCTTGCGCCAAGAACCATCGAATGGCCGTTTCGTAGCCGTTCAACTCTGTGGCAAAGTCAGTGTTTGAACAGTCTCCTTCAGAGTCGCCCATTCCGGGTTTCTCGATGCGCAGCACCGCACGGTCACTTTTTCTGATCAGGTCTGTCAACAAACGAACAAAAGCCGACTGTCTTCCTGGTGTCTGTTCAATGCTCGAACAACTCAAACCTTGCAAAACCACCATGCCTTTGTGTTTTTTCGGGCCACTTGCTGGTAGCGTGACAATCACCCTTTGTTTGATGCCATGGTCCGACGTGATTTGATGATAAATGGTTTTGATGCCTGGATGCGTTTCTTTGGCTAAACCTGAAAAGTCAACATCATATTCATGGCTTGATGCATCCCGTATGACTCGTATCTGATGGACACCTTCGGTCAAAGCATCGGTGATGTCATTCCAAGCTTCGGCCGTGTGGATGGGCTTGTGATTGACACTGACCAATCGATCGCCTTTTTGTATCCCCGCTTGCGCCAAGGTAGAATCGGCATCAAGGTTGCGCACCACTTTGCCGGGCCTTTTTAAATCGAATGGTTCGAATTGGGCGCCCCACGATGCCCTGCGCTTGAGTTCTGAATCGGCCCAACTGATGGTGACTTGAAGCAACAAACATAGGGTGAGGTAAATCATTTTTTTCATCATTAATTCCTGAATTGAGTGATGAACAGCCTATTCACAGCACCAGTAAAATAGAGGACAATATGACCAATGACGCCTTTTTTTATACCAAACCGCTCTTCTTCATGACCGCCAGCAACCAGCAAACAGCCACTTTTGAAAGCTATTATGTTCTGAATTCTCGGGTTTTGACCCACTGCCTTTTTTGGTTGGTTTATTACCTGGCTTTTTCGCTGGTTTGGGCACAAAAACACGGTTTGTTTGCTTCATTTTATTTGGAATTCATTCTGTTGCCGATGCGAATGGCTGCCACCTATGCCGCACTTTATTGGTTATTACCCCGTTTCTTGCTGCAAGGCCATTGGCGGCGTTTTTTGTTGTACTTGGCCTGCTTGCTGATCATCTGTGCTGTTTTGCAAAGGGTGGTGATTTATGCTTTTTATGAAGAACTGTTGATCAAAACCGGGACTGCATTGTTTGACGTGCAAGCGATCATCCGGTCCAGCCTGTTGATCAACACCACCGTCATGCTGGCGCTGACCATCAAATGGTATGGTGTTTATCGCACCTTGTGGTTGTCTCAACAAGGCGATCAATTCAAACTTCAGGTGGTGTCAGAGCGCAGGAACCACATCATCGACAGCCAACAAATCACACACATTTCAGGCATGGGCAATTACGTCAAAATCCACCGAATCAATGAAACACCCATCACAACCTACAGTTCCATCAAGAAAATGGCAGACAAATTGCCCAGTCACTTTGTCCGGTGTCACCGTTCTCACTTGGTGAACGTCCGTCACATCGATTCATTCAATCAAGATGACATCCACATCGGCAGCAAAGTCATACCGAGGGGCAGCGACGTCAGTGATAAAGCTTTGATGGGGTGAATCAGCCGCTGTGGCGATTTGAATTGGCTTGGTAGCGGATACCATAACGGTGTGGAATTTGGGTGCCAGTGACCGAACGCAAGTCAGTGATGACACCTTGATCATGGGCACAAGCCAACCAAGCCATCAGCAGTGCTTCTATGGCGTCCGGGTCAACCCCAAATTCAGCAGTGCTTGTGACAGGCACATCGAGGGTTTTTTGAAGCAGGTTCATCAAGTGGAGGTTATGAACACCACCACCACAAACCAGCACCTCTTCAACTCCCGGCACATGTTTTTGAATGGCATCAACGACACTGTGGCAAGTCAAAGCCGCCAGGGTGGCTTGCACATCCACTGCCGAGCTGGGTGGCTCCTGACTGATCTGCTGGGCCAGCCAGGTTGAGTTGAAAAGTTCACGGCCTGTGCTTTTGGGTGGTTGTTGAGAAAAATAAGGGTCTTGCAACATCCGTTGCAACAATGCATCGAGTACTTTTCCTTGAGCGGCCCATTGACCGCCCCTGTCGCAAAGTTCTCCCAGGTGCTCACCAGCCCAAGCATCCATCAAACAATTGGCTGGACCGGTATCAAAACCCAACAAATCACCACCTTGAATCACAGTGATGTTTGCAATGCCGCCCAGGTTCAAAACCACTCGACATGAATCTGTTGCAAACAAGGCTTGATGAAACGCTGGAGCCAAAGGCGCGCCTTGACCACCCATCACCACATCCTGGGTTCTGAAGTCTGCGATCACATCAATGCCTGTGATGGCTGCGACGTGTTGGGGCGAGCCAATTTGCCATGTGTTGGTGTTGGGTTGGTGATCAATGGTTTGGCCATGCAGACCAATGCATTGAATGTCCTCACTTGACCAGCCTTGCTGTTGCATCATTGAGGTCACAGCTTCACCGTATGCCTGACCCAAATCGGCATCCAATTGATTGAAGAATGCCGCTGTTTTCGGTTGCTTGCTGATGACATCAAGCAAGCGCTGCCTCAAGGACTCTGCGTATGGAAAAGCAGACGTGGCCAAAGCAGTGAAGCCATTGTCACTGACCTCAAGACAAGCCACATCGATGCCGTCACAAGAGGTGCCTGACATCACCCCGATGTATTTCATCAACGACCGGCGACCAACTCGCTGTTCATGCCTTTCAATTCAGCCAACAAAGGCGAAGACAAGCGTTCAAATGCCGGCATTTTGGTTTTATCCAAAGGCTCGGCTTTGGGCAATGGCACGGTTCTTGGGTTCCTGTGAACGCCGTTGTAAACAAACTCATAATGAAGATGAGGCGCTGTGGACATGCCTGTGGATCCCACATAGCCAATGGTTTGACCTTGCTTGACCCGCTGGCCTTTTTTCACAGCCCGTTTTGAAAAGTGCAGGTACTTGGTGACAATGCCATTGGGGTGCTGAACAAAGACGTAATTGCCATTGTATTTGTTGTAGGCCGATTGAATGACTTTTCCATTGCCCGCTGCATAGACGGGTGTACCCTTTGGTGCGGCATAGTCAATGCCACGGTGGGCTTTGACGCGTTTGGTGATGGGGTGCAAGCGACGCGGGTTGAAACTGGAGCTGATGTAAGAAAAATTCAGCGGCGCACGCAAAAAGGCTTTTTTCATGGAGCGACCGTTTGGTGCAAAGTAGCCGCCTTCGCCGTCTGCCCACTCATAGTAAACCGCATCATAGGTTTTGCCTTGGTTGGTAAAACTGGCTGCCACCACTTTGCCGTCGGTCAAGTATTCACCGTTTTTATAGACTTTTTCATAGATCAAACTGAAACTGTCACCTTGTCGAATTTCTAAAACGAAATCGATGTCCCAACTGAATATATGTGCCAGTTGCATGACCATCTTATCGGTCAACCCTGCCTTCTTTCCGGCACCAAACAAAGAGTGTTCAATGGAACCTTTGGCCGTCACCAACTGGGTTTGTAATTTGTGTTCTGACAACTCAGTTGTGATGCCTTCATTGGTGATTTGAATCAACAAACTTTCAAACTCTGTAGGATCAAAAGCAATGGATTGCAACTGGTTCTCTGCATCGACGGTGAATGTCAGTTCAGTACCTGGCATCACTGTGGTCAGTCTTGTGCCGTCTTCATTGTGTTTGAGGATGCGCAATAAGGTG
>JAUHZH010000016.1 GCA_030426065.1 Gammaproteobacteria bacterium | reverse complement strand
CTCATGGCAATCATGGTGAGGATCATGGTGAAAATAACGAGGAACGTGTTCATCTCATCAGCCACCGAAATCGTCCAACAGGATGTTTTCAGGTTCCACACCCAAATCTTCCAGCATGTTGATCACGGATTTGTTCATGATCGGTGGTCCACACATGTAAAACTCACAATCTTCAGGCGCTGGGTGGTTCTTCAAATGGTTTTCATACACCACGTTGTGGATGAAGCCAGTGTAACCGTCCCAGTCGTCTTCAGGCTGGGGGTCAGACAATGCCACATGCCATGTGAAGTTATCGAACTCTTTGGCCAATGAATCAAAGTCTTCGACATAAAACATTTCTTTCTTGGAACGGGCGCCGTACCAGAAAGTGATTTTTCGTTTGGAATCCAAACGTTTCAGCTGGTCGAAGATGTGTGAGCGCATCGGTGCCATGCCCGCACCACCACCGATGAAGACCATTTCAGCTTCGGTGTCTTTGGCGAAAAACTCACCAAAGGGTCCGGAAATCGTGACTTTATCGCCCGCTTTCAAACTCCAAATGTAACTGGACATGATGCCAGGCGGCACATTGGGGTGATTGGGTGGTGGCGATGCAATCCGCACATTGAGCATGATGATGCCTTTCTCATCTGGGTAGTTGGCCATCGAGTAGGCACGCATGCACGGCTCGGCGTTGACCGAACGGTGATCAAAAATTTTGAAGCGATTCCAATCCTCGTGGTATTCCTCAGGGATGTCATAATCCTTGTAAGCAATGTCGTAGGGTGGACATTCAATCTGGATGTAACCACCGGCACGGAATGGCACCGACTCACCGTCTGGAATTTGTAATTTCAACTCCTTGATGAAGGTGGCTTTGTTGTCATTGGAAATGACGGTGCATTCCCACTTCTTGACGCCAAAGACTTCTTCAGGAATTTCAATTTTCATGTCCTGTTTAACGGCCACCTGACAAGACAATCGGTCTCCGCAACGTGCTTGGCGTTTGGTGATGTGGCTTTCTTCGGTCGGCAAGATGTCACCACCGCCTTCAAACACTTTGACTTTACATTGACCACAGGTGCCACCGCCACCGCAAGCCGATGGGATGAACAAACCTTGGTCTGCCAATGAACCCAGCAGCTTACCACCGGCTGGCATCGACAACTCTTTTTCACCATTGACGTTTACCATCACATCGCCGGTGTTGACCAATTGCTTACGGGCAATCAGAATGATGGCCACCAAGGTGGTGACGATCATCAAAAATAAGCCCACTGCATACAATAAAGTAATCATCAGTCACCCCTTACAGCGAAATGCCGGAAAATGAACTGAAGCCCAAGGCCATCAGTCCTGAAATTATGAATGTGATCCCCAAGCCTTCCAGGCCTTTGGGAATGTCTGCATATTTGAGTTTTTCACGGATGCCCGCGATGGCGACCAGAGCCAATGCCCAGCCAATGCCAGAGCCCAAACCAAACACCACCGACTCAGGAAAGTTCAAATCCCGCTCCACCATCAGCAAGGTGCCACCCAAAATGGCACAGTTCACTGTGATCAAGGGCAAGAAAATACCCAAGGCGTTGTAAAGTGGTGGGAAGAACTTATCCAAAACCATTTCCAAAATTTGAACAATGGCTGCAATCACACCGATGTAGACCACCAGGCCAATGAAGGACAAGTCGATGTCCACACCCATGAGTTGCCACAAATCCGCCCCTTCTTTCAAGAAAAAGCTGTTGATCAAGTTATTCACAGGGACGGTGATGGTTTGAACCACCACCACAGCAATGCCCAGGCCAATCGCGGTTTCCACTTTTTTGGATACCGCCAGGAAGGTACACATGCCGAGAAAGAAGGCCAAGGCCATGTTCTCGACAAAGACCGCTTTGATAAATATATTCAGGTAATATTCCATCTTGATCTCTCCTCAGGTCAATGCCCGTGAGGACTGTACAAAGGTTTGGCAGCATCGGCTTCAACAAAAGCAGGTGCTTCATTTTGTTCTGGTTTGTATGCACGAATCGCCCAAATCAACAAACCGATGATGAAGAACGAAGAAGGTGGCAACAACATCAAACCATTGGGGATGTACCACCCACCATCGGCCTGTGTCTGGAACACGGTCATACCAAACCAAGTGCCCGAACCGAACAATTCCCTGAGGGTGGCCACCATCATCAACATGGCAGAATAACCCAAACCATTCCCCAAGCCATCAATGAACGAAGGCAAAGGTGGTGTTTTCATCGCCACCGCTTCGGCGCGGCCCATGACGATGCAGTTGGTGATGATGAGGCCAACGAATACGGCCAGCTGTTTGGCCACATCCGGGAAAAAGGCACGCAAGACTTGATCGACGATGATCACCAATGAAGCAATAATCACCATTTGTACAATGATTCGGATGCTACTTGGAATGACGTTGCGGATCAAAGAGATGAATAAGTTTGAACAAGCCACCACAGCGGTCAATGAAACAGACATCAAGGCAGCCGTTTCCATTTTGCTGGTGACCGCCAAAGCGGAACAGATCCCCAGAATTTGCAAACCAATCGGGTTATTGGCCAGGATGGGATCAAGTAAAGTTGATTTCAATGATTTCTTTTCAGACATGACAATTTCCTATTCCTGTGACGCCAACTGGTTCAAGTAAGGGCCGTAGCCTTGCTCACCCAACCAGAAATTAACAGTGGCTTCCACACCGCGACTGGTGAGCGTGGCACCGGCCAAGGTGTCCACTTGATGACCGGCCACAATGGGGTCAGAACTGATCGATTTAACCAGGCTCATTTTCGGGATGTTGTTGGCATCATAAGGTTGTTTACCAACCCAAGTGGCCTGCCAATCTGGATTGGCAATCTCCGCACCCAGGCCCGGTGTTTCTTTGTGCTCATAAAACGTCAAACCTTCCACCGTTTTGCCGTCTTTGTTCATGGCAAGGAAGCCGAACATGGTGCCCCACAAACCGTAACCTCGAATCGGCAGGATCACCTTTTCAACACGGCCTGCTTCGACCAATTGGTAAACCAAGGCGTGGTTGGCGATGTAGCCAATTTTGGCTGGGTCATGCGCCAATGCTTGGCCTTTGTTAGGGTCTTTGGCGGCTTTGACTGCATCAAAGGTACTGACATCGATGTCAGAAGCTGCTGCGCCTGATGGGATTTCAATCGCAATCACTTCGATGTTGTCATTGAACAAGGCTTCAATGTCACCGCCTTCTTGGTAAATGCCCGCGGCCATCAAGATGTTCTTTTTCTTTTCCTTGGCGGCGTTGACGTCCTGAATGGGTTTGAGGCTGATGGCAGCCAATGATACCAAGGTGGCACACACCAAACTCAGTACCACAGCAACCGTCACAACAAAACTTGTGGATTCTTTATTCTTTGCCATAACGAACCTCCCGGCGTTTGACGTTGGCTTTGACAACAAAATAATCAATGATGGGCGCAAACATGTTGCAGAACAGGATGGCCAACATGATGCCTTCTGGGAAGGCAGGGTTGATGACGCGAATCAGGACCGTCATGACCCCAATCAAGAAGCCAAATATCCAACGGCCTTTGTCGGTCACCGAAGCGGTCACAGGATCTGTGGCCATGAACACCATGCCAAAAGCAAAACCGCCCAAAACCAGGTGCCACTCAGGCCCCATGTTCATCATGTGGTTGGTTTCAGAACCGATCCAATTGAACAGCAAAGAAGTCGCCACCATACCCAAAAACACACCCAACATGATGCGCCAAGAAGCGATGCCAGTGTAAATCAAGAACACCGCACCGAGCAGTATGGCCAAGGTGGACGTTTCACCAATGGAACCTGGAATGAAACCCATGAACGCATCGTACCAGCTGAACTGGCTTTCCATCGCGGCCATGCCTTCATTGGGTGTCACACCCAATGGAGTGGCGCGGGTCACGCCGTCCAAAACCCAAACTTGGTCTCCAGACATTTGGGCGGGGTAGGCAAAATACAAAAACGCCCTACCGGCCAGGGCTGGATTGACAAAATTACGACCGGTGCCACCAAACACTTCTTTGGCCACAACCACACCGAATGAAATACCAATCGCTGCCTGCCACAATGGCAAATCAGGCGGCGCAATCAAAGCAAACAATACCGAAGTCACGAAGAACCCTTCGTTGATTTCATGCCCGCGCACCGAAGCGAATATCACTTCCCAAATACCACCGACGATAAACACAGTCAGGTAAATGGGTAAAAAGGAATGCAAAAATCCAGTGAGGAAATTGGCCATCAAGCCGGCTTCTACACCATTGGCTTGTAATCCGATGTTGTAAGATCCGAAAAAGATGGCAGGAAACGTGGCCAAATAAACGAAAATCATCACCCGTTTCAAATCCAAAGCATCTCGAACATGAGATGCCCGCTTGGATACGTATCCCGGGGTGTAGAAAATGGTGGCCGCTGCTTCATACAAGGCGTAAAAGGCTTTGAATTTTCCTTCACCAATGAAGTGGTGTTCTATTTTTTCAAAAAAGTTTTGTTTTTGAGCTGGTTTGTTAGGATCACTCATGATCAACCCTCCCGTTCAATTTTATCGAGGTTTTCGCGCAGGATCGCACCAAATTCATATTTGGAAGGACAGACAAAGGTGCACAGAGCCAAATCTTCTTCATCCAGTTCCAAAACACCCAGCTCTTGGGCCGCGTCGGTGTCTTTCATGATGATGGCTTTGAGCAGCAAGGTCGGCAAAATATCCAATGGCATGACCCGTTCATAGACACCAATCGGCACCATCGAACGCGGTGAGCCACCAGATGAAGTGGTCAATTTTTGCAACTTCTTGGTGATGCCGCCAATGAAAGCATTGGTGACACTGAATTTTTTACTGCCTGGCAACATCCAACCGATGAATTCTTTATGGTCGCCCTCTTCCAAGATGGCAACTTGGTGGGCGTATTTACCCAGGAAACCGGTGCCTTCAGTGACAAAGGCGCCGTTCAAGACGTTGCCGTTGATCACCCTTTTACTGGCGTCGATTGCTTGGTCAGCCAGCAATTCATCCAAGCTGGCACCCATGTCCGTTTCAACCAATTTGGGTTGGACTGCGGCAGGGCCCGTGATGCCAATGGTGCGGGTCAAATCCAATTGACCGGTTTGTAACAAGCGACCGATGGCCATCACATCCTGGTAATGCAGGTGCCAAACCGTTTTGCCACCATTCACTGGGTCCAGATGATGGATGTGTGTGCCCACCAATCCCGCTGGGTGAACACCACCAAATGTCACTTGTTTGACCTGGTCATTGGTGTTGACCTTGAGGCTGCTCTCATCAGAAGTACACAGGTAGGTGGTGCCTTCAGTCAATCGACTGACCGCTTCCAAACCTTGTTCAAAAGCAGCGATGTCTGAACCAATCACCAGAGCCGGGTCAATGGCCAATGGATTGGTGTCTGTGGCCGTGACAAAAATGCTGTTGGGCACACTGTCAATGGCCGGTGTTTTGCTGTAAGGCCGAGTCCTCAATGAAGTCCATAAGCCAGAATCAACCAACAACTCAACCAACTCATCTCGTGAACAACTGTTCAGGTCTGGAACTGAAAACGAAATGGCCTCATCTGCCCCCCGTTCAATCACCACAGAGAGCAGCATGCGCTTGTCACCGCGATTGACGGCCACCACGGTTCCAGCGATGGGTGCCGCAAAAAACACACCCGGGTTTTTCTTGTCTTCAAATAATTTTTGGCCGCGTTTGACCACATCGCCCACTTGCACGATCATGGTCGGTTTCATGCCCAGATAATCGGGACCCAAAACCGCCCCTTGTTTGGTTGTGCACGCTTCAACTTCACCTGTGGCGTGACCAGAGATGGGGATGTTCAAGCCTTTCTTGATTGTATACATGTTGAAACAGTATTCTGGAGCTTCGAAACAAAACGAAGCCCTGTTAAATAATTGCCCTGATGCTTTATTCGAACTGCAAGGGATGGCCCCAACCGAACAAAGACTCCTTATATATTATGCCATAACACATTTTGGACCCGGACTGGCCAGAATCCCAAGTGTTGGCTTATCTAAGGAAACACATCAGTGGCTCAAAAAAATCGCGCGCGCATTCTAACATGACCGCTGAATAAAAAATATCATTCTGGTCGCTTTTGGAGGCGGTTTTTTCTTTTGAATTAAATAATCGTCACTTCAGTCCAAAAGGCTTGTGAAATCATGTGTGCGCAAAAAAGCCGCCAATCCAAACAATGGAGTGGCGGCCGGTGGGTTCAAACCCTGGGGGTTATTTTTTGCTTGTTTTTTTGGCCGCTTTCTTGGTCACTTTTTTCGCGGTTTTCTTGGTGGTTTTTGGGGCTGCTTTGGCCGGCGTTTTTTTCGCGACTTTCTTTGCTGCTTTTTTAGGAGCCGCTTTTTTAGGGGTGGCTTTTTTCTTTGACTGAGTTGTTTTGTTATCCGCCAGTTTGCTGACTTCTGCGGTCAATGCATCAATGCGGTCAACCAATGCAGCCAATTCTTTGCTGCTCGGCACGCCGAGGGAATGCAATGATTTTTCTACACGCTTCTCAAAAACTTCTTCCAGTTTGTCCCAAGATTCAGACGCCCTTTTCTTGGCACCAGAAACGGTTTTGTCTACCGTTGACTTGACATCAGACACGGCTTTTTGAGGCACAGACTTGAACAGTTTTTCAAAGTCTTTTCCTTCGTCGATCAAACGGTCGTAGATTTTTTTGCCTTCTGATTGTGCTTTGGCAAAAGCGCCCAAACCTGCCAACCAAATTTCATTGGCTGAACCCACCAGAGATTCTGCCAATTTAGGTGATTTGGATTGGGTTGCTGATTTTTTTAAGGTTTTTTTCTTGGCCATGATGTCCTCGAATTGCTTTAAACGTGGCATATTTTGAACAATCATTATAGAGCAAACACCCTAATGAATGGAATTTTTGTGAAATTTCATCATTTTTTTGCACAAGCGGCAATTCTCATTGTTAATGACCATTGATTTCCATACAATACAGAGCCCATGCAGGCAGCATGGCTGCCTCCTTTTTCACCTTCACCTTTGAAAAACATGACTGACAGAAAAACCTTAGCGAATGCGGTTCGCGTTTTGGCCATGGATGCAGTACAACAAGCCAACTCAGGTCACCCCGGTGCACCCATGGGCATGGCTGACATCGCCGAAGTATTGTTCAATGATTTCCTGACCCACAACCCCGCCAACCCCAATTGGCACAACCGAGATCGGTTCATCATGTCCAATGGACATGGCTCCATGTTACCGTATGCCGCCTTGCACTTGTCAGGTTATGACGTCAGCATGGAAGACATCAAGCAATTTCGTCAATTGCACTCAAAAACCCCTGGGCATCCAGAATATGGCTACACGCCAGGCATCGAGACCACCACAGGACCTTTGGGGCAAGGCATCGCCAATGCAGTTGGCATGGCTTTGGCTGAAAAAATCCTGGCCGCCAATTACAACCAGCCTGGTCACGACATCATCGATCACCACACCTATGTCTTCTTGGGTGATGGTTGTTTGATGGAAGGCATTTCTCATGAAGTGTGTTCCTTGGCCGGCACATTGGGCCTGGGCAAGTTGATTGCCGTCTACGATGACAACAACATTTCCATTGACGGTGATGTGGACGGTTGGTTCACTGATGACACAGTGAAACGATTTGAGGCTTATGGATGGCAGGTGATTGCCGATGTTGATGGCCACGATGCCGCAGCCGTTAAGAACGCCCTGAATGAAGCCCAATCAGATGGCAACCGACCTTCATTGATTTGTGCCAAGACACTGATTGGTTCTGGCGCACCCAACAAAGCAGGCTCTCATGACTGTCATGGAGCGCCTTTGGGTGAAGCAGAAATTGAAGCCACCCGTGAGGCGTTGGGCTGGAGCCACCCCGCATTTGAAATCCCGGAAGCGATCTACCAAGGCTGGGATGCCAAAGCGGCTGGCGCAGAAGCCGAAGCGGCCTGGCAAGCCCAATGGGATGCCTACCAAAAAGACCACCCCGCATTGGCGCAAGCCTTGTCACGCAGGTTGGCCGGTGACTTGCCTGATGACTGGGCAGAAAAAGCAGATGTATTCATTGCCCAAGTGGTGGCAGACGCCCCTGAAATGGCCTCACGAAAAGCATCCAAATTGGCACTCGAAGGCTTGGGGCCTCAATTGCCCGAGCTGTTTGGCGGTTCGGCTGATTTGACACCATCTAATAACACCTTCTGGTCAGGTTCGACTTCTTTGAATGATGCTTTACTCAATGGTGACTCATTTGACCGCAATTACTTGTCATATGGTGTTCGAGAATTCGGCATGAGTGCGATCATGAACGGCATCGCCTTACACGGCGGCTTCATCCCTTATGGTGCCACGTTTTTGATGTTCTCAGAGTATGCCCGCAATGCCTTGCGCATGGCCGCCCTGATGAAGATCAGAACCCTGTTTGTCTATACACATGACTCCATTGGTGTCGGTGAAGACGGCCCAACCCACCAACCGGTTGAACAGTTACCGACCCTGCGCATGATTCCCAACATGCACGTGTGGCGACCTTGTGATGCGGTGGAATCAGCCGTTGCATGGCGTCGTGCCATTGAGAAAACAGACGGGCCCAGTTGTTTGTTGTTCACACGACAAGGCGTCAAGCACCAAGTACGAACCGATGCGCAAGTTGCCAACATCAGCAAAGGTGGTTATGTATTGAAAGATTGCCAAGGTGCGCCAGAGTTGATCATCATTGCAACGGGCTCAGAAGTCGGCATCGCCAAAGAAGCGACCGATCAGTTGCAAGCGGCCGGCCATGCGGTCAGGTTGGTTTCCATGCCTTGCACAGAAACCTTTGATGCCCAATCCGGTGAGTACAAAGAAAGCGTGTTGCCTTCAAGCTGCCATAATCGCATGGCAGTGGAAGCGGCTTATGGCGATTTTTGGTATAAATACGTCGGCCTGAACGGTCGCATCATTTCACAAAACACCTTCGGTGAATCAGCCCCTGGCGGTGTTTTGTTTGACCATTTTGGTTTCACCACTGAACGGTTGGTTTCAGAAGCCAAGGACTTGTTGTAAATTCAGCAATCCATTCGCACAAAAAAAGGCCAGTTCACTGGCCTTTTTTGATTCCTTTTGATCGCCCTCAAGCCAAACTGAATATTTCACGCTGCTCGCTTTGGTACATGGCATCCACAGAACCAACGATTTTGTGATCGAAGCCACCCACCAGTGAAACGTCTTTGCCGGGATAATCCAAGCGGCTGAGAAAATAGCGCATGCAATTGATTCGAGCGCGTTTCTTGTCGTCCGATTTGATCACAGTCCACGGTGTTTGTGGGTTGTCGGTGTGAAAGAACATGTCTTTTTTGGCCCGCGAATAATCTTCCCATTTTTCCAAAGAAGCGACGTCGATGGGACTCAGCTTCCAATGTTTCAAAGGGTCGTGTTTGCGGCTGTGAAAACGTCGCAACTGTTCTTGTCTTGAGACTGAAAACCAAAATTTGAAGAGGATCATGCCTGAATTGACCAGCATTTGTTCCAAAGGAAACACCTGCCTGAGGAATTCCAAATATTCATATTCGCTACAAAACCCCATGACCTTTTCGACACCGGCGCGGTTGTACCAAGAACGGTCAAAAAACGTCATTTCGCCCCGCGTGGGCAAGCGTGCAATGTACCTTTGAAAATACCATTCCCCCAATTCCCGGTCGGTGGGTTTTTCCAATGCCACCACATGCGCCGCACGTGGGTTCAAATGCTCGGTGAACCTTTTGATGGTCCCCCCTTTGCCTGCCGCATCTCGACCTTCAAACAAGCAGACGATGCGTTGCCCAGATTCCTTGACCCACTTTTGCACTTTCAACAATTCGATTTGCAACAGTTTCTTTTGGGCTTCGTAATCTTTGACCGAAAGTTTTTCTCGATAAGGATACTCTCCAGCTTGGAACGAAATCTCCAAAAGTTCACGACTTCTGATTGTGTACTTTTGCTTCATGACAAAGTGATGGTCGGTGTATTTTTTCAACGCCGTCAACGCTTTCTCTTGGCTCTGAGGCAATTTGATTTCTCTTTGGATCATGGGTCTACTATGGGTTGATGTGGGACTGCCTATACTAGTGTAATAAAAAAAGGTGCCGAAAAGCACCTTTTTTTGATGTCGTTTGATTGTGCAAGCGATCATTCAATCACAGAAACATCCACACGCAACTGAATCTCTGACCCTGGGTGCTGACGCATGCGGGTGTGTCTGACTTCACCGTTGTATCGATAAGACACGTCATAGCCAGCCAGCTGCTCTTCTTCCCGGTACACGGTGTCTAAATAACAGCGCGTGTCAGGACCCGGTGCATGGGCACGGCGTTCATCATTTTTGTTACCAATCGCTGAACCGATGACCAAACCAGCCGCTGTGGCCGCTTTTCGACCATTGCCCTTACCCACTTGGTTACCCAAAACACCACCGATGATGCCACCCAAAATCGCACCACCATGGCTTTTGTGACGCCTGCGCTCCTCTGGTGGAATTCGTTCACACATTTCACGTCGCTCAGGGACACTGATGGTTTCTGTGATGGGCCTGACGTCTATCACTTTGGCAATGATGACATCTGAAAAACCAGAATGGTCTTCATAGTCATAGTAAGGATCATCGTCATAATAGTCGCGGCTTTGTTGTGCCGAAGCCATTGAACCGATTGTAAAGAGACTGAGTGCAATGATTTTTTTCATGACCAAACCTTATGTTAAAAAATGAGTTCATAGCATAAACCGAAGCCATGAACACAAGCTGAACATTTTTTAAGTTTTATAATAGGAAAATGTGGTTCAGATAAAAGGTTGGCCGAGTCTAAGCTCGGCCAACAAAGGTGACATCATAACCCTATGATGTCAACCCATGTTCACTTCGAGGACTTTGACCATATCCTGCATAGAAGTGAACTTACCCACGAAGTGGATTTTATTTGAAATCCTTAAAAATGTCATGTGCTTTTTTCCCATTCATGTGTTTTTTGCCAAGTCCATCACGACTTTTTCGTCCATTGGCTTGCCAAAGAAGTAGCCTTGACCAAAATTGAACCCCAACAATTTGAGGGTTTGCAGTTGTGATTCGGTTTCGACACCTTCAGCGACCAGCTTCATATCCAAATCATGGGCAATGCGTGCGATGGATTGCAAAACGGTTGCGTATTTTTTGTTTTCAAACATGTTCCTGATGAACACTTGGTCCACTTTGAGGACGTCATAGTCCAAAGACACCAATTGTTCCATGCCAGAATGACCGGTACCAAAATCATCGGCACAAATTGGGAATCCCAACTTTCGACATTTGTTAATCCAATTCCGGGCTTGCTCATGATCCACCACCAAGGTCTCCGTGATTTCCAGTTTCAACCTGTGGTGGGCTACGCCTTGTGATTTCATCATCGCCACCACAGCCTCCCAGAATAAATCATTGTCCAATTGCTTGGCCGACACATTGATGTTGATGAAATAGGATGCAGGCAGCTGTGATAACAACCGACAGGCCCGTTCAAAAACCAACCGGCCCACATCAACTATCAAATCCGTTTCTTCTGCCAAGGTGATGAATTCGAAAGGTGAAATGACGCCTTTGACGGGGTGCTCCCATCGACTCAAAGCTTCAAACCCTGCAATCTCTCCGGTGGCGATGTCATTGATGGGCTGGTAAACGGTCTGAATTTCACCACGTTCTATGGCGCCCCTCAATTCGCTTTCTAATTTGATTTTATTCAAACCAATGTCCTCGACCACCGATTCAACCTCTGAAAACAACAGGTCTCCAGAAAACGATTCGTCAGAGGGCAACAGGGAACGGAAGCGCTTGAGCAGCACCCGAACCATGGCTTTGACGATGGGGTCTGATTGTTGTAGCCGTTCTGTGATTTGGTTGCTTCTCACGGCCAACAATGCCACATCAGTGGCCGCCCTGGCCGATGTTGAACGCGGTTTTTGATCCAGGACCCCCATCTCGCCAAACAAATCACCCACCACCAGGGTGTCGAATGTTTCGTCCTCAATGAAGATGTCCACTTTGCCGTATTCAATCAAATAAGCACAATCGGACTCATCACCCTGAAAAAAAATGATTTCGCCTTTTTTATGGTATTTCAACATATTTTCACCCTCCAATGACATTGTGAAGCCAACACCATTTTTCCACAATAAAAAAAGCCCTTTTTTTCAAAAAGGGCTTTCATATCAATGGCTTTCATGGCCTGTTAGCCAAATATACCAGCCGGCATCTCTGCCAACAATGGCGCGATCACCAAAGAAACAATGGCCATCACATTGATCAAGATGTTCATCGCTGGGCCTGAAGTGTCTTTGAACGGATCGCCCACGGTGTCCCCCACCACAGCGGCTTTGTGGACTTCTGATCCTTTACCACCCAAGTTGCCTTTTTCAACATACTTCTTGGCGTTGTCCCAGGCGCCGCCGGCATTGGCCATGGTCAATGCCAACAGCACACAAGAAATCAATGCACCACCCAGCATGCCACCCAAAGCAGCGGCTCCGAGACCAAAACCAACCACCACTGGTGCCAGCACAGCGAGTGCACCAGGACCCACCATGCGGCGCAAAGCGGCTTTGGTAGAAATGTCGACACATTTTTTACTGTCTGGTTGGGCTTTGCCTTCCATCAAGCCAGGAATTTCTTTGAATTGTCTGCGGATTTCCTTGATCATGTCAAAAGCCGCATCACCCACCGCTCGCATGGTCATGGCTGAAACCAAAAATGGGAAGATGCCACCCAAAAACATGCCCATCAGCACTTTGGGGTTGCCGATGTCGAGAACAAAACCTTGCACCTCACTGGAAATGACTTCAATAAAA
>JAUHZH010000388.1 GCA_030426065.1 Gammaproteobacteria bacterium | reverse complement strand
CCGCCATGTCCATCACATTGCCTTTGACGGCAAACTTTTTGAATTCACTGATCATGCCCATTGCTATCCTCCGAATTGTTTAAGTGCTTATCATGATAACAAAAAAAGCGGGACAAAAAAACCACGGCACAGTGGCCGTGGTTTTGATCAATGAATCGAGTGTCTGAATTACAAAGAGTAATACATGTCGAATTCAGCAGGGTGAGTGGCCATGCGGATGCGGGTCACTTCTTCCATCTTCAGTGCGATGAAGCCGTCGATCACATCGTCAGTGAACACGCCACCGGCTTTCAAAAAGTCGCGGTCATTGTCCAAGGCTTCCAAAGCTTGGTCTAATGAATGACACACGGTTGGGATTTCTTTGGCTTCTTCAGGTGGCAAGTCATACAAATCTTTGTCCATCGCTGAACCGGGATCGATTTGGTTTTTGATGCCATCTAAGCCAGCCATCATCATCGCGGCAAACATCAAGTATGGGTTGGCCGTTGGGTCACCGAAACGCACTTCAATGCGGCGCGCTTTGGGGTTGTTAACAAACGGGATGCGGACCGATGCCGAACGGTTTTTCGCCGAATAGGCCAACATCACAGGGGCTTCGAAACCCGGCACCAAACGCTTGTATGAGTTGGTCGATGCGTTGGCAAAAGCATTCAAAGCACGGGCGTGTTTGAAAATACCACCGATGTACCACAAAGCGGTTTGTGACAAGCCACCGTAGCCATCACCCATGAACAGGTTGTTGCCGTCTTTCGACAAAGATTGGTGCACGTGCATGCCAGAACCGTTGTCGCCGACGACCGGCTTTGGCATGAAGGTGGCGGTGTATCCATAATCGTGAGCGACGTTGTGAACGGCGTATTTCATCATCAACACTTCATCGGCTTTTTTCACCAAGGTGTTGAATTTGGCGCCGATTTCACACTGCCCAGCGGTGCCCACTTCGTGGTGGTGTACTTCAACTTCAATGCCCATGCCTTCCATCACTTTACACATGGCAGAACGCAAGTCATTCAATGAGTCTACTGGAGGCACAGGGAAGTAGCCGCCTTTGATGCGTGGCCGGTGACCTGGGGTTTCTTTGGCATCAGAGCCCGATTCCCAAGCACCTTCTTGCGAATAAATTTCATACCCGGTTTTGTTGGGCTCGTTGCTGAAACTGACGCCATCAAAAACGAAAAACTCAGGTTCAGGGCCGAAAAATGCAGTGTCAGCCAAACCAGATTGTTGCAAATAAGCCTCAGCGCGTCTGGCGATTGAACGTGGGTCACGCTCATAGCCTTGCATGGTGTTGGGCTCCAAAATGTCACAACGAACCACCAAGGTGGGGTATTGGGTGAACGGATCAACAAAAGCCGTTGAATCATCTGGCATCAAAACCATGTCAGATTCGTTGATGCCTTTCCAGCCCGCAATCGAAGAACCATCAAACATCTTGCCGTCTTCAAACAAATCCTCATCGACTTGAGAAACAGGTAATGTGACGTGGTGCTCTTTGCCGCCGGTGTCACAGAAACGCAAGTCTACAAACTCGATGCCTTCTTCTTTGATCAGGTTAAAAATGTGGTCGCTCATTTGGAATACCCCGTAGGTTTTTAAAACAGATGGCGGTATTGTATGGAGTCATCCCCCAAAAAAACATACGCAATTCTACTGATGGCCCTTCATGAATGTAGGGCTGTTGCAAAACCTTAACCCGTCATGCCGATGCAGGTCGGCATCCAGGCTTTTGCCATGATCCACAATCTGTGAAGGGGGCAGACAGGAAACCATTCTTGTGGTATTGGATTCAGTATGTATTAAGATTATTCTGCTAAAATATCAATCAAAACCAACGAGATTGACATGAAAAACTGGATGGCATTGACTGCGTTATTTACCCTGATGGGCTGCTCAAACAAAGCCGATTATGTGCGCCCCAACTACGAGGCTTTCATAGCCGAGAACCAGCTGAAATCGGTGTCGCGAATTCAACATTTCAGAATGGTTCGGTGGGAGTCTTTGGACGACCGTTATTTCATCCTCAATGCCTCGAAAAACCGCGACTACCTGATTCAGTTGATGGGCTTTTGCCAGGACCTGTCCTATGCCCTGACCCTGAAACTCAACCAATCCATGGGCATGAGCCTACAAAGTAAATTCGACTCGATCACCCACGACCGCTACCCCGGACGCAGCTGTGGCATCCGTAACATCTATGAACTGACACCCGAACAGAAAAAAGCATTGACCCAAAGGAA
Organism: Gammaproteobacteria bacterium; assembly: GCA_030426065.1. Lineage (GTDB taxonomy): Bacteria > Pseudomonadota > Gammaproteobacteria > Xanthomonadales > Marinicellaceae > Marinicella. The sequence goes on along the minus strand of JAUHZH010000388.1, from coordinate 359 downwards.
TCAGGTGAAGGGCAGTGTGGAAGTTGAAAAAGGAGGTTGAATTCCTTGTTCGATGAGCCTGCATGTTACCTCAATGCCTTGGTTGAATATTTCAACATTTATTGGAAAAATGTCATTTAGACCACAACACAGTGACGGCTGAGGCGCTGGGATATAAAAACAGTCATCCCATCAAAAGTTGGTTCATCACGCTCATCCCATTCATGTCTGTTCTTGAAATGGAAAAGGAACATTTGAATCATCAAATGCATGAGAAAATAATTCGATTGAATTCAATGCTGGATGCAAACAATGCTGTATCAGTAAAGTAAGGTAGTCATCTCACATTCAATGCTTAATTGATTGACACGACGCCTGGT
>JAUHZH010000387.1 GCA_030426065.1 Gammaproteobacteria bacterium | reverse complement strand
AAATCCATCATGATCACTGGACAACATTTAATCAACGGCCAATGGCTCAATGGCCCAGGCTTCTGGGACTCAACACCCGTGTCAGCACCGCAACACCGGATTCACAAAGCCGACAACGCCACCGTCACACAAGCAGTCAATGCAGCCCGTGACGCTTTTCAATCTGGCGCACTCAATGACAGCTCGGTTCGTGCGAAATTGCTGCGCCGCATCGCTGACGCCATCGACTCACGTGCCGATGACATCACACGGGTTGGACATGCAGAAACCGGCTTGCCCGAAGCCCGCTTGGCCGGAGAACGCGGCCGCACCACAGCCCAACTGAACATGTTTGCTGATTACATCGAGCAAGGACACCACTTAGCCCTCAGTCATGATCCGGCCTTGCCCGACCGAGCCCCCATACCCCGCCCAGATTTAAAGAAAGTCATGCGACCATTGGGCCCGGTGGCGGTGTTCGGCGCATCCAATTTTCCATTGGCTTTCTCAACCGCCGGTGGCGACACAGCTTCGGCTTTGGCCGCGGGTTGCCCTGTGGTGATCAAAGGCCATCCGGCGCACCCTGCCACCACAGAACTGGTGGCTGCAGCCATTTGTGATGCCATCAAACAATGTGGTGTTCATCCGGGTGTGTTTTCCTTGATCCAAGACGATGGTACAGCAGCCGCCCAATCTTTGGTGCAACACCCTGACATCGCTGCCGTCGGGTTCACTGGTTCAGAACATGCCGGGCGCATTTTGTTTGACCTATGTCAACAACGGCCGATGCCGATTCCATTTTACGGAGAAATGGGCTCACTCAACCCGGTGTTTGTTTTACCTCATGCATTGAATGAGCACCAAAACAGTTTGGCACAGGGTTGGGTTGAATCACTGACCCTTGGTGTCGGTCAATTCTGTACCAAACCCGGCGTTTTGGCCCTACCTGAAGGCCAAGCTGGGGATGATTTTGTGGCAGCAGCCCAAAAACAACTTGAAAGCATCGACGGTCAACCCGCTTTGACCCAAGGCATCGCTTCAGCGTTCATCAAGGGAACACAAAGGGTGGCATCCACCCAAGGTGTGGCCACTGTTTCTCACACACCATCTGGCATCGATGCTTTGCGACCCGCTGTTTTTTCAACCGACCTCACAACATGGTTGGCATCTCCTGAGCTCAGAGAGGAAGTGTTTGGTCCTTTTGGACTCATCATCCGAACCAAAGACAGCGATGAGACCTTGCGTTTGGCACAAAGTTTTTCTGGCCAGTTGACCTGCACCTTGTGGCTGGCTGATGAAGACACCACCGAAGCGCAAGGCTTGATGCCCATTTTGGAAAACAAAGCAGGCCGCTTGTTGGCCAATGGCTTCCCCACCGGTGTGGAGGTGGCCGAAAGCATGGTTCATGGCGGGCCCTATCCTGCCAGCACATCGGTGATCAGCACGTCCGTAGGTGCCACAGCCATCCAACGTTTTTTGAGGCCTGTTTGTTATCAGAACATGCCGGTGGCTTTGCTGCCCAACGAACTGAAGCACCTCTGATCCCAGTCAAAACCATACAAACGCCTGCTTTGTGGTGGGCGTTTAGGCTCTGCAAGGTGCCAATTGGACTATATCAGAAAAACCAATTTACGCTATAATACCGGGATGATTTCGTTTCGCATCAAAACCAGTGTGTTTGTTTTGTTGTTGGCACTGTGTGTCAACAACCTGCATGAGTGGTTGCCCCATGCGGATGAAACTGCTTGTGAAGTGTGTATCCATCAATCGCATGATGGGTTCATTGAAGCCACAGATCGCATCGCCATTTCATGCGAACCCACTCTTCTGACCTGCGGTGAATTCAAACACCAAGTCACAGACACCTCCAACCCCCTGATTGAACCCACACGCGGTTCACCCTCATTGTCTTGATTCAATTTAACCATTGAAAACCATTTAATGTTTTGCATACAGTTATGCCTGTATGCTTTTGTTATTACATATATTTTTAAAAGACAATGAGATACTTATTATTGCTGTTATTCAGTGCCCAACTGTGGGCGCAAAGCGGTGACTTGCAAGGCCAAATCATCAATCAACAAAAACAAGCCCAATCTGGTTTGAAGGTTATCCTCAAATCAACAGGCCAACAAACCACAACCAATGCACAAGGTGAGTTCACTTTCACTGATGTCGAACTGGGATCCGTGATACTTGACATCGAGGGTGCCAGCCACCAACACATCAACACCACCGTCAATCACAATGGTGATGCATTGATTATCAACCTCGATGCCATCACCTTAGATGACTTGGTCGTCACCAGTAACCCACTGGAACACAACCAATTGAAAATGACCACGCCTGTGGCCATTTTGGATGAAGAACAATTGGTAGAAGACCGCTCTTTGAGTTTGGAGCAATCTCTGAAATCAGTAACAGGTATCAATGCCGCCAGTTTCGGTGCCGGTTCAGGCCAAGTGGTGATCCGTGGCCAACAAGGCCCACGTGTACAAGTATTGCAAAACAACACCAGTTTGCAAGACGCATCATCCGTCAGCCCTGACCATTGGATATCTACCGAGTCTTTGTATGCCAAGCAAGTGGAAGTGCTGAAAGGCCCCGCCACCCTGCTTTAC
>JAUHZH010000386.1 GCA_030426065.1 Gammaproteobacteria bacterium | reverse complement strand
ATCGATTTTCAAACAGGTTTTCTGTGATCACACTGGTGCCATCGGCAATCGCATTGAGGGCACAAAATTGTGCTTGCATGTCAGTGGGGAAGGCTGGATGTGGTGCGGTATAAATGTCGACGGGTTTTGGTCTTTGTGACATCTGAAGTCGGATGCTGTTGTCAGTCAAAGTGATTTCGGCACCGGCATCTTTGAGTTTGTCTAAAACGGCATCCAGGTCATCATTGCAGGTGTGTGTGATGGTGATGTCGCCTTGTGTCATCGCTGCGGCCACCAAAAATGTACCAATTTCAATGCGGTCAGGCATCACTTCATGTCTTGTACCTGTCAGTGTTTCTTTGCCTTGGATGTAGATTTTGGAAGTGCCTTCGCCAGAAATTTCTGCACCCATGGCCCTCAAGTATTTGGCCAGATCCACCACTTCAGGTTCGATGGCGGCATTTTCAATTAAAGTTTCGCCTTGTGCCAAACAGGCTGCAATCAATAAGTTTTCGGTTCCGGTCACCGTGACTTTTTCCATCATGATCCGGTTGCCTTTAAGGCGTTTGGCCTGAGCAAATATATACCCATCTTCCACTTTGATTTCAGCGCCCATGGCTTGCAGACCCTTGATGTGCAAATCAACTGGCCGTGCTCCAATCTGACAACCACCCGGTAGAGACACCTTGGCTTGACCAAATCGGGCCACCAAGGGACCCAGCGCCAAAATGGAAGCCCGCATGGTTTTTACGGTTTCATATGGAGCCACAGGGTCGGTGATGGTGTCTGGGTTGACCATGATGTCTGAATGGTCACCCACTGTGATCTGGGCGCCCATTTGAGCCAACAGCTCGTTCATGGTGGTGACGTCATGCAGGTGAGGGACGTGGGCAATGTGAGATTCGCCTTGGCCAACGATGGTGGCAGTTAATATGGGCAATACTGCATTCTTGGCGCCGGATGCTTTGATGGTGCCGGTCAATCGTTGGCCGCCGTGGATGGTGATTTTATTCATGTTGGGTCAAAGGTTGTTGTGTTCTTCTGGTGTGTAAGCTTTGATGCTCAGGGCATGGATGTCAGAAACCATGTGATCCCCCAAGGCAGCATAAATCATTCGGTGGCGTTTGATTTTCATCTGCCCTTCAAACGCTATTGATACCACCAAAGCATCATAATGGGTCCTGTCTTCGCCTTCCACTTCGACAATTTGGCAATCGATGTGGTTTTTGATTAATTGTTCGATGATTTTCGGGTCCATGAATGACTTTTGACGGTTTGAGGAATGCGGATTATCCGCTACAATAGCGCGTTTATAAAGTGTTAGCCCGAATTTTTCATGAATTAATTGAAGATTTGGGATGATGTATAACCGACTTTAAGGATCATTTATGACTGAACCCAATCTATGGATGGCCAGCCTGTATCTATTGGCTGGACTGGCTTTGCTTATCGTTTCAGCTGACCGCTTTGTGCAAGGCGCAGCTGCTACGGCCAAGCACTTGGGTGTGTCAACCATGCTGGTGGGTTTAATTGTGGTCGGTTTCGGCACATCAGCGCCAGAAATGGTGGTGTCTGCCATTGCTTCTTTCAAAGGAAACTCTGGGATTGCACTGGGCAATGCCGTGGGCTCCAACATCACCAACATATCGCTGGTGTTGGGTGTGGGCTTGGTCATGGTGCCGATGCACATCCAATCGCAAACCATCAAAAGGGAGATGCCGATTTTGTTGGTGGTGACCTTGATGGTTTTGTTTGTTTTGTTTGACCACCACTTGTCTCGCATCGATGGGGTGGTTTTGCTCGTGGGCATGGTTGTCGTCACGGCCTTATTGGGCTATGTCAGTGTCAAGGATGGTGGAGATTGCCTGGAAGAAGAGCTCGAAGCGGAATATGATTTCAGTATTTCGACGAGTAAAGCCCTGGCATTGTTGGCATTTGGCATCATCGCTTTACCCGTCGCATCACACGTCATGGTTTTGGGCGCCACCGACATCGCCGTTTATTTCGGTGTCTCGGATTTGGTGATTGGCTTGACCATTGTGGCACTCGGTACTTCTCTGCCTGAATTGGCAGCAACCATCGCCAGCATCACCAAAAATGAGCACGATTTGGCCATTGGTAATGGGGTGGGATCTAATATATTTAATCTGTTGGGCGTGATCGGCATTTCAGGTGCCATCAAATCGTTTGAGTTTTCACCCGACTTCTTGCGTTTCGATTATTTCTTTATGCTGTCCTTGACGGTGTTTCTGTTTTTGGCTTCGGTGTATTTTGTTTTGAAAGATAAATTACTTTCACGCATCATAGGGGTGGTATTATTGCTGCTTTACAGCAGTTACATGATTTGGGTGTACATCAAAGGCTGATTTAAAACAATGAAACAATCAAAAAGTGAAATCATTCGCCAGGCCCATGCGGTTTTTGCCGTTGAGCAACAAGGACTGACCGATTTGAGTCAGCGCATCGGTGATGATTTTGTTCAAGCCATTCAAATGATGATGGCTTGCCAAGGTCATGTGGTGGTGATTGGCATGGGAAAATCTGGTCACATTGGCAACAAAATCTCGGCCACTCTGGCCTCCACAGGCACACCGGCATTTTCTGTTCATCCAGGCGAAGCCA